>CAZUXL010000242.1:0-1551 GCA_964624355.1 uncultured Spirochaetales bacterium | reverse complement strand
ACTCACATTCCTACTCCCCCGTAATTCCAGATACCAGTAGCTCAAGCCTAGCACGAAACCAATCAAGACGGGCGGTCTCAGTTTGAATGCGCTGGTAGTCCCGTTCCTGGGGGGAAATTTGCCCCGTTTGGACTTTCAAGCTGTAGAGTTCTTCCCTGTCCATTTCCAATAAATAACGATCCCTACCCTGCTCCAACGCTTTTTGAAGGAGGAGGTGACTTCGGGTTTGTGACTCCTTCCATTGGGAATGGCGGAATGCGAGTGAACGCTCCTGGGCCTCCAGGGAACGACGACTCCGTAAACCTTTTTCGGAAACCCGATATAAAGGATCCCAGGGCACCAAGGGCCACCGCAGGGAAGCGCTGAAAGTCCAGTTCCAAGGAAGAGCACCCCACCAGTAGGACTGAAAGGCCTCCGAGATGTCGGCTTTCTCAACCACTGCCAGAGCAGGTGTGAAGGAGTAGGAAATATTTACTTGGGGCAAGAAGGCCTGCTCATCCTGCCACTGGGTAGCCGCGGACTGGAGCAGGGTGTGTGACTCCGCCTCCAGGGACCAGGATTGGGCCGGTTGACTGGGGACAGGGACCGTTTCCCATCGCTGTAGCCATCCTTCCAAATCTTCTTTTTCCGGATCAATACCCCATTGCTGAACTTCGGATTTATTGTTTGATAGGAGTTTTTGACCTTGAAGGTAGGCCTGCTGAGCATCGGCCTGTTTCCGGGATTTCTCAGTGAGGTCAAAAGAACTGATGCGTCCGGCAGCCCAAAGACTCTGGTCCGCCTGGGCATTCAACATATACCATTCCAGTAATCGAGATCGGTTTTCTTGCACTTTCTGATCGATCATAGTCCCTATGAAAAGCTTCAAGGTCTGGGCAATCCGCCTCAGTCGTTGGGCATTCCAATTTCCGACCACTGCCTTCTGGGAAGCCTCCTGGGATTTCATCCAAGCCTGGAGTGGGTTAAGACCAAAGCCTTGGTTCAAAAACTGCACCGGTGCCGTCAGGCTGACACTTCCGGAGGAGTTATAACCATAGGGGTTATCCTGGCTTTGGAGAATGGTGGCAGATTGTAAAAGTTTCCCAGATAAACTCCCGCCCCAAGGGAGCTTTTGACTGAGATTCACAGCGAGGGAAGCACTCTGGGTATATTCTACCCCATCAGCTCCCTCAGATTTAGAAAGAGTATAGGAAGGATCCACAGAGGTCCCCGGCAGCCACTGGTCATCCCGGGATTGGATACTCCCCCGATCTAAACAATAATTCTCATAAGCCTGCTGGTACACAGGGTCTTTGGATAAAAGCCGGAATTCCCAATCCAAAAGAAAATCCTGGGCTGACACGGAAGCAGGTAGAAAACTAAAAACAATGAACCAAATATGAACCACCCTCAATACGTAGGGAGGACGTGTTTTTAGAAATCTTGTCATTGTAGGAAGTCCAACTTTTCCAGAAGAAACCGCCAGATTGCTTTTTTCTTGAGAATGATCCGCGCCTCGGCTGTCATGCCAGCCTTCAGATCGATTCTCAGACCTTGGTTATTTTCCATCCA
>CAZUXL010000241.1:0-1573 GCA_964624355.1 uncultured Spirochaetales bacterium | reverse complement strand
CAGGAGTATGTTATGAATATAAATAAATTTTTGTTTCTTCTGACCTTCATTTTGATTTTCAATACTTTTATATTTTCCCAGGAAGAGGGAATTACCCCGACGATCCCCGTCACCGAGGATCAGCAAACCCCATTGACCGTTCCCCCTCCCCAGAAACACCCTCCCATTTCCGTTTTTGAACTTTATCCCCAAGCCATAGGTTATTCCCTGGGAGAAATGACCGGTTCCGGCTTTACCTACCGCCAGTGGCAGGGGGATTGGGGATGGCAACTATCCGGACTGGTAGTTTTCGATCCCAATGACACGAACTTTCTTTCCAACGACTATTTATACCATTCCACTGGGGTAGCGGTTCTCCGGACCCTCTTCAAAGGTGAACCTACTGAATGGTTTTATACCCAACTCTATGTCCTCGGCCATGGATCCTTTGTGGGAAACAAAACTTACTATTGGGACGAAACCACGGGTTATGTTAAAACCATTGGACCCTATGCCTCATCAGGAAACCTTGGCCTGGGATTAGGGGTTGAAGTAGGTCTCTTCAAACATCTCTCTGCAGTCGTGGAGGTTTCTGAGCGGGCTCGCCTCACCGTCCCCCTGGGTACCAAAATTTTTGACCTAGGCGCCGTGGTTCAGGGCAGTCTGCTTTACAGATTTTAGGAGAAATAATGAAAAATATTTTGCTATCATTTAGCCTCTTATTAAGCCTTTCTTTCTTGTACGCTCAAACCCCAGAGGTTCCTGAATACGGTCACAGTTTGGGATTTTCCGGAGGCCTCGCCACCGGTACAGGATTTACCTACCGATATCTCCAGGATTTTGGTTACTCAGTCTCGGCCCTAGCTTACTATAACAGCACTAATTCAGGACTGACCACCTCTGATTCCCCCAGCTACTTTTACTTTCTCGGGGGATCGGTCATGAAAAAACTTTTCTATTTTTCCTCCATGAACAACAATTTTTATTCCCTCCTTTACGTCTTCTGGGGAGGAACTTTGTTTGGAGGCTCTGTTAGCGAGTCCCCTTGGCACGGCTTGAGTCTATCCACCGGTCCGGGTTTGGGTATCGAATTTGGTCTACTCCAGCATCTCGCCCTTTATTTTGAAGTCTCCCAAGGGGGAACGATTTATCTTCTAAAACCCAACCGGCTCGCGGATTTTGATTTGGGACCCCTGGTCGGGGGAGGCATCGTTTACCGTTTTTAACTCCCCCGGGTTCCCTCACCGAAAACTTTCCGATATAGTTAAGTATGACTCATATTGGATTGATCGGCGGGGGCCAATTGGCCCGAATGATGATTTACCGCACCACAAAAATGGGGTTCCGGTTTTCCACCCTGGATCCGGATCCCCAAGCTCCCGCCAGCATTTTGGCAGACCACTTCCACCTGGGGGGACTCAAAGATCCCCAAGCCCTGGATCAGCTTTGCCGCTCGGTGGACGTGAGTACCTACGACATTGAACACGTGGGAATTGAAACCCTCAAACAGCTGGAAGCTGAAGGAATGAAAATTCTTCCCAGCCCTAAAGTTTTAGAAATTATCCAGGATAAATGGATTCAAAAACAAACCTTA
>CAZUXL010000240.1:0-1581 GCA_964624355.1 uncultured Spirochaetales bacterium | reverse complement strand
CAAGCTTCGGCATGCCGGAACCACCCCCCGGGTGGAAAGGAGACCCGGGGTGGGCTTTACTCCCCATAGGCCCTGCAGGGAGGCAGGAACCCTACCAGACCCGGCGGTATCAGTCCCCAGGGAGAAGCAAACTAGCCCCCGGGTCACCCCACAGGCGGACCCCGAGGAGGACCCCCCTGGAATGATATCTTCGTTAAGGGGATTCAGCGGATAACCGTAGGGGGACCGCAGACCCACCAGCCCCGTGGCAAATTGGTCCAGGTTGGTTTTGCCAAAGACCACTGCCCCGGCTTTTTTCAGCTTGGCCACCACAGTACTATCTTCCAGGGGATTGTAGGAAAATTCTGCACATCCGGCGGTGGTGGGAAAACCTGCCACATCGATGTTGTCTTTCACCGCGAAGGGAACTCCCATAAGAGGCAGAAGTTCCCAGGTTTCCGGGTTCTGGTCCAAAGCTTTTTGACATTCCTGAGCCGAGGCTTCCAAGGTCTCCCAGGGGGCTAAGGTGATATAAATATTCGACCCTTCCGGGGAGATGGATTTTTCATATAAATCTCGATACACCCTTCGAAAACCTTCCTTTTGAACCCGATTTTTGAACCTGTCTATGGTAAGTTTTTCCATTTAGTTCCTCCTGACCGCCAGAACCACCTGACCCTGCCGGACCTGGTCTCCCGGACCGGAGAATACCGCCATCACTTCTCCGTCGTGGGGAGCCTCGAGATGGATCTCCATCTTCATGCTTTCTACGATGGCCAGACTGTCCCCTTCCTTCACCAAGGCTCCCGGAGCTACCTTTAATTGCCACAATACTCCGGAGACCGAGGACTCCAGGGCTGTTTGCCCTTCGGCCACCTGGATGGCCTGAAGATCCTGGGAAGGGGCTTCAGCTTGAAAGCTGTCGGCCCCTGTGGCCTTCCAGTGGTTTTTTTCTGCTTCAAAGGCCTGTCGTTGGATTCCTAAAAAAGTTTCGATGGATTGTTTATTTTCATCCAGAAATCCTTGATAGGCTTCCCATGAAAATTCCCCTTCTTCGATTTTCAGCTCCGCTCTTCCCAGGGGAAAATCCCTTCTGAGTTCCAAAAGCTTTTCTGCCTCCACGGGATAAAACCTGATCCGGTCAAAAAACCGCAGAAGCCAGGGTTTTGGAAAATCCGGGGTCTGGAAAAACTTGTTCCACATCTGCACGGTCCGGCCTACGAATTGATACCCTCCCGGGCCTTCCATTCCGTAGATACATAGGTAGGCCCCACCGATCCCCACGGCATTTTCCGGTGTCCAGGTCCGGGCAGGATTGTACTTGGTGGTCACCAGGCGGTGACGGGGATCCAAGGGAGTGGCTACCGGGGCTCCCCGATACACATCCCCCAGGCCCAAAACCAGGTACTGGGCCTGAAAAACGATGTCCCGAACCTGCTCCCAGGTTCCCAGGCCGTTGATCCGGCGGATAAATTCGATGTTCCAAGGACACCAGGGGGCGTCGGGCCTCACGGAATTCATATACTTTTCTATAGCCAACCGGGTGGAGGGATCGTCCCAGCTCAGAGGGAGCCAAACCGTACGGCTGGGAACCTTAACCTT
>CAZUXL010000239.1:0-1839 GCA_964624355.1 uncultured Spirochaetales bacterium | reverse complement strand
AAATCAGTTTAATCAATTCCCACGCCCTAGTTGAATTTTATCATTCCTCCTTATTTCGTCATTTAGCTAAATGTAGGGTTGTTCCCTTGAATTGTCAAGTCCCTTGGATTAATATACTCCTATGGATAGGATTGTAGAAAAACTGAAGGCTCTGGGGGAGGAGAATCGATATCGTATTGCCCTCATGCTCCTCGAACGTCCTCTTTGTGTGTGTGAAATTTTGGAAGTTTTAGATATCGCCGGTGGGACTTTGTCGGGACATTTGAAGGTCCTGGTGGCCAGCGGCTTGGTTTCTGGGAAAAAAAATGGAAAATGGGTGGAATATTTTCTCGCTGGTCCCGAGGCCAGTGCCCTGGTCTCCCGAACGAAAGATTTTTTGAGTGATCCTCAAGCTTATGAAAAAGACTTGGTCACCATCAGGACCCTGGATAAATACAGTTGTTCCTTAAAAGTTCGAAAATCTGAGTATTCTCAAATGCCACTCTAGGCAAAATCATCTTGCACCTTCCCCTATCTTCCCTTATCCTCTTTCTTGGAGGATGTGATGAAAAAATCGTTTTGGATAGGACTGGTGGTACTGACTTTGGTGGTGGGGGGGGCCTTGGCTTGGAAATATTTAACACCCGCCGGAGTCGCAGCGGTCCCCGGACAGATGGGATCCATTCCCGATACAAACAAATTACCCGCAGCGGTAGCCCAACCCCTTAAGCTCGCGGGAATTGGGGGGTACACCCTTTCTTCCGTGGATTTAGGGGAGGGGACCGTTCCCCTAATCCGGATACCTTTGGACACCTGGGGTGGATACGCCGCCTTATTTGCGGCTAATTCTGGTTCTGCCCCCAGTAAAGAATCTTACTTTTATAAAAACTATAAATTTGCCGTGGAGTTGGTTCGAGAGGAGGATTCCCAGGCCCAATTGGACGGCTTTGCCGCAGGACGATATCCTCTAATTTGGTCTGCCATGGACGGAGTTCCCCTCCTCTTGGATGCCCTAAAAGCGGACCGCCGGGTGGTTCCCCAGGTGGTCACGTTATTTGACTGGTCCGTGGGAGGGGATGGGATCGTGGTTCGGGATTTCATCAGAAAGCCCCAGGATCTCAAAGGTAAGACTATTCTTACCTCATCACCCACGCCCTATTCCTTTTTTCTATTATGGTACTTAGCCCAATTGGATATCAGCGCCCTGGATGTGAAAGTTGTACACGTGGGGGATGGGCAAGAGGCCATGAAAACCTTCAAAGAGAATCCTGGAATTGCCGCCTGGGTGACCTGGACACCCTTTCTCACTGACGTGGTCGATTCCGGTTCTCCAGACTATGTCTCCGGTTCCCGCCTCCTCATTACCTCAAAGGATGCAAACCAGCTTATTGCCGACGTGCTGGTGGCCCGCAGCGATTTGGTGAAAGAAAAACCTGAATTGATCCAAGGGGTCGTCGCAGGAATCATGGCCGGGACCGATATAATTGCTTCAAATCCCACACCTGTTTTCACTGCCATGGCTAAATTTTATAATCTTTCGGGAGGGGCCTCGGAAGCCAAGGATTTGCTCACGGAGGTTCATTTGGCCAATCTTCCCGAATCCCAAATGTTCTTCGATCCTGAAAATCCCATCGGTGCCTATAAAATTTTCCTTTTGGCTCAGGAATACTACAAAATGTTGGGTATCCTCAGCTCCGATGTGAGTTACGAGGCCGAGAGGGTGATTAACTTGGGGGGAATTGAAAAAACCCAATCCTCTGGAGCATTTTCTAAACAGGTTAACAGAATTCAAAATAGCTTCAACCGGGATTCTGCCCTGGATATCAACGATCTGGAAAACCAAAGGCTGGTTTTGACCAA
>CAZUXL010000238.1:0-1863 GCA_964624355.1 uncultured Spirochaetales bacterium | reverse complement strand
TTCGGGAGTTCAGTCCCCGGGAGTTGAACCTTTCCCTCATGCACCTGGGTCAGCTCTTATGTAGCTCACAAAATCCTGACTGTTTGGCCTGCCCTCTATCGCCCCTGTGCCAGGCCAAAGCCTTGGGAGTTCAAAATCAGATCCCCGCCAAGAAAACCTCAGAAACCGAAGCCGGGGAGGAATGGCCTGTGGTCATTTCCCGGGACGGTTGGGTACTCATGGAATCTCCCCAAACTGGGCGGTTTCAAGGCCAATGGATTTTTCCCTCTGGCCCTTCGGGATGGTGGTTCGACGCCTTCGGTTCCGCTTTGGAAATCCAGGGGAATCTCACCAACCAAGTTCACAGCTACACCAAGTTTCGCATCACCCTCCATCCCCAGGCAGCCCTCTGGAACTCCCAGGTTCTTTTTGTCGCCGAGGCGCCTCCGGGCAGGGAGCGCCAATGGGTCCGCCGGGAGGACTTAGGTCAACTTCCCGTACCTTCGGTGTATCGAAAAATCATCGATGAGTACCTCGGCAACCTATTTTATGGATAACAGTACTAATTTTGAAAAACATAAATTGTTTTAATACTGCGATATACAAAACATATATACAATTCCTACATTCAATGTTACTATTGTAGACATGGCAATTCCTAGATTTTTTGGAGAGCGTCTTGCCTCTGCAGTAAAATATTATCCTGCCTTGGTACTCACAGGTCCGAGGCAGGCGGGTAAAACGACTTTACTTAGGGAAACCTTTAAAACACACCACTATGTAACCCTGGATTTGCCCAGTGCTGCCCTTCAGGCGGAAAACGACCCTGAAAGTTTTTTTAGGCAGAATCCACCCCCTGTTTTAATCGATGAAGTTCAGTATGCCCCTGGTTTATTCCGCCACGTGAAGCGATTAATCGATTTGGATAGGGATAATTGTGGACAGTTTATTTTGACCGGAAGCCAATCCTTTTTACTGATGAAAGAAGTGGCTGACAGCTTAGCGGGGCGTTGTGTTTGGTTTGAACTGGAGAATCTTTCCTTGGAAGAGATCCGAAAAGGAACTCAGGAAATGGGGGAGAAAATAAATTGGCTTCATCTTTTAAACCGGGGACAGTTTCCCGAACTTTGGAAAAAACCTGGGATGCCGTCGGCGGATTTTCATAGAACTTACCTGGCCACATATTTAGAAAGAGATGTCCGCCAAATTCTAAATGTGACCAGTCTAAGGGATTTTGAACGGTTTATACGGCTCTTAGCTGCCCGGTCGGGAAATCTGCTCAATAAAACAGAACTTGCTAAGGACGTGGGAATTTCAGCTCGTACCATTGGAGACTGGATCGCCGTTTTGGAAGCCTCTGGGCAAATAGTCCTATTGGAACCTTGGTTTAGGAATGTGAGCCGTAGAATTGTGAAGACTCCTAAAGTATATTTTAGAGACTCCGGTCTTTTGTGTTACCTCTTGGGGTTGGATGAGCAGACCTTGGAGCGGTCGCCTTTTTTAGGGGCTATATGGGAAGGTTTCGTTTTCGCTGAATTTCGAAAATTGGCAGGGCCTTTGGAGCAAAGTGGTCACTTCTGGTTTTACCGGGACCAATCCGGCCGAGAAGTGGATTTAATTTATGAGAAAGGTGGCGAATTGAATCTCATGGAAGTGAAATGGACCGAAAATCCCAATCTTTCCGAAACCGCTGTCCTTCTAAGAATAAAAAAAGAACTGGAGCTTTCTCAAAGTCCTGAAAGACCCGGGATCTCTTACATCCTCAGCAGAAGTGAAAATTCCTTTTCATTTAAAGATAATCTAACAGTCATTAACCCTACAGAAATCCAAAAAGTATTGAAATGACCCCATTTTACTACAAAACCAGTACAAAAATGGGGTCAT
>CAZUXL010000237.1:0-1953 GCA_964624355.1 uncultured Spirochaetales bacterium | reverse complement strand
TCATCCACGTCATCCAAGGCCCGGATATGCTGTTCTACCTGGGCTGTCACGGCCCGGCGGACGTTGATATTCCTTTCGAAGTCGGTGATGGTCCACCGGTCCACATCAAAGATGGCCCAGGGATCGGTCCCTTGGGGAATGAGATTTTCCCGGATGAGAATGGCCCGGGCTTTCTGGGCGGTTTTCGTATCCGCCACGTATACCATGTTTTCTTTCGTCGTCGTAAAAGAGATGCCATCTTGTTCCAAACGTCCAGTGATCGCTTGAAACTCCGAGGCCTGGGTGATAGGAGCACTTAAGACCGCTACTTGGGTAGGGGCGCTGGAAAATACCATTACGAGAACGAGGGCCCCTACGGCTCCTACAATTGACCCGATCAAGATCAATTTCTGGACTAAAGTCCACTTAGACCAAAGGGTTTTCACCTGGTCCAACATTTTTTTAAACCATTCGTTCATTTCTCCCCTCCCAAGGAAATAAAAACGAGGGCGAAACTAAGGATTGGTTCTATGGATGGAGGATGGGGGATGGGGGATGGGGGTTAAGAACTTTCCAGTTCATACAGCCACATCGCCAATCCGCATCCTTCATCCCTAATCCCCCATCCCTAATCCTTCTACTATCGCATATTCATCAGCTCGTTATAGGCCCTCAAGGCCCGGTCGACTACGGCTTTGGTTAAACTCAAACTCATATTCGCCTGGGCTAAGGAAATGGTCACATCATGGACATCCACGGAGTTCGGATCGGTCACCATTTTCAAATTAAGATCCGTGGCTTTGTTTTGATCCGCATTCACAGAACCCAGGGCGTCCAGGATCATATTTTTGAATCCCCCCTCCGCGGGAGCATTAAGTGGAGACATCTTACCATTCATATCCAAATGACGAAAGTCCGTTCTTTTTATATCTACTATGTTCCCGTGAACCTGGGATGCATTGAGTTCCATTTACTACCTTCCTATTTCCAAGGCTTTCATGTACATGCTCTGGGAACCTTTGATCATACTCACGTTGGCTTCATAGGCCCGGCTGGCGGAAATCATGTCCACCATTTCATTCACAATGTTTACGTTGGGCATTTCCACGTACCCTGTCTGAGGACCGGTTTTAATGGCATCGGGATGGGTCGGATCGTACATGAGCCGAGGTGGAGAAGTATCTTTTTCCAATTTATCCACTTTCACCCCTTGCCCGATTCCATTGTCCAAAGCTTCGGGAAGGAAGGGTGATCGCCAATAGGGCTGATTCACCACCGGGCGAAAAATTGCCCTGGATTTTTGAAAAGGGCCCCCCTCCGCGGTTCTTGTGGTGCTGGCGTTGGCGATGTTATCGGAAATGACATCCATCTGAAGGCGGGTGGCACTCAAACCCGAGGTAGCCGTGTTAATACTTGAAAAAAGTCCCATATTCTACATCCTTACCTTAATACCAAATTGACCATATTAAATTCACTGGAAACTGCCTGTGCCATGGTCTGGTAGAGGAGTTGGTTCTGATTGGATGCCATCAATTCCTCTTCCATGTCCACATTATTCCCATTCTGTTTTGTACTGGTGGTGTAATCCAGCACTCTCTTGGGTAAAATATCCCGGTAATCCGAGGAAATATTAAAACTCATGTGCCGGGGGTCGGTCATCCGCGCTTCGGGTTTGATCTCGTGCTGTTCTTGGTCCAGGACCCTTTTTAACTGGGCTTCAAAATTAACCGTGGTGCGTTTGAATTGAGGAGTTTCGGCGTTGGCCACGTTATTGGCAATCACCTCGCGGCGGAGAACCGCCACATCCATGGACCTTTGCAGGATATCAATGTTCTTTCCCCAGGAGTTAGAAGTAAAAAGCATTATAGATGCCCCCTTTGGTTTGAATGTCGGATTGTGACGGGAAAAGTTGAGTTCACAATATATACCGAGCCAAATCCTGATCTTCTTCCACTTTTTTTAGTCTGTCATTGA
>CAZUXL010000236.1:0-1956 GCA_964624355.1 uncultured Spirochaetales bacterium | reverse complement strand
GCATGCTGATCATCTTTTTGATCATCTACCTGGGATTTGGTTCCCTACCCCAGACTTTCTTCGTCTTTCTAGCCATCCCGGTCTCGCTCTCCGGGGGTATTTTGCTGCTTTACCTGCTGGGTTACAAGATGAGCATCGCCGTGGCGGTGGGGTTCATTGCCCTCTTCGGTGTTGCGGTGGACGATGGGATCCTTTTGACCACCTACATCAACCAGATGAGAGAAGGTCGGGTAATGAGGACAATTGCAGACATCCGGGCTTTGGTGACCGATGCCTCGGCCCAGAGGATCCGTCCGCTGCTCATGACCACCGCCACCACTATCCTAGCTCTGGTGCCGGTGCTCTGGGCCACAGGCCGGGGAAGCGAGATCATCCGCCCCATGTCGGTGCCCTCCATCGGAGGAATGACCATCGAACTGATCTCCATCGTTATCGTACCTGTACTGAACAGCTGGATGTTGGAACACCGGCTTAAAAAAGAACTTAATTTGCAAAGGAGCAAAATATGAAGATTTTTATCATGGCGGGAGCCTTGGTTTTCCTGTCGATCCTGGGTTGGTCCCAGAGCAATCTGGAAGGGTATCTGGTGGACAACCTCTGCGGAAAAGCGGGATATCCTGAGGGGTACCAGGGAAAGATTGACCTGACCATGACACCGGAAAAGAATTCCGTTGCCTGTTTGGTGATGGAAAATTGCAAGGCCACAGGTTTCGGCCTTTTCATTAAGGGGACCGGGGGAAAATATGTATTCCACCCCTTCGATGCGGCATCGAACCAGAGGGTAACCCGGGAAATCCTTCCCAAGCTCACCCGGATGAACGATCCGTCACCCCTTCTTAAGGTTAACGGGCGGGTCACCCCCCAGGGAACCATTGTCTCCCTCACCAAAGTGGAACTGATGCAGGACCAGAAAGTCCGGCCGGCTCCGGCCCCTTCCATGAGCGGACATAGTATGTAGAACTGAGGCAGACACCCAGGGTTATTGAAATGGGTGTCTGCTTTTTAATTCATAAAGCCCTTTATAGAGCAGAAAGTCTTTACTGGGAAACGACCTGAGCCCTATCTATTATTATCTACTTGATAATGCAAAAGAACCACGCCCCCCTCAAAAACTTCGGTTTCTTTTAAGAATAATGAATGTTTTATTTTTTCAAAAATGAATACTTTGCCCGCCCCCACCAGTACGGGAAAGTAAAATAAATACAATTCGTCTACCAAACCATGGGCCATGGCAACTGAGGCTAGTTCTGCGCCCCCTATTCCCAAATTCCCTTGGGTACGGTTTTTCAAACTTCTCACTTCCTCCGGGTCAAAAGACTGTCGAAGTTCCGTCCGGGGAAAAGTTACGGCTTTCATGGTACGGCTAAATACAATTTTAGGGGTCTTCTTCCAGATATGGGAATAATCTTGAATATAATCTGGAACGTCTGTCAAATCTGAGTCCCAATAAGTCATAATTTCCCACATTTTTCTGCCGAATAGAAGCATATCAATTTTGGAGTCCAAATGGTTTATGAAACGATGAAGATCCTCCCTGGGTTGAGCCCAAGAAAAATCACCCTGGGAGTCTTCCACATACCCGTCCAAGGAACAAAGTGCGGCATAAATTAGGCTGCCCATGATCACCCTCCCTTCAATTTAGACGTGTAAGTTTTCCGCCATTTTTTACTATATTTTTATAATCCCAAATATTGCTTTTGGCTTCATTCAACCAGGTCTGAAGCTTCACCAAAGAAATTTCATCTAAGGATGAAAAAGAAATCTCAGCTGCTTTAAATTTCCCCATGGGAACTAATCCTTCCTGTGTAAAGGATTGGCCGCTCCAAAAAAGGAGGGCAATCTTCCCTTTCTTTAGAGAATAGCCCACTAACGGATTATCATTCAAAAACCAAACGGGAGCCCCGTGATACAACTTAGAAATGCACCCGTGAAGATGTTTATCCAAATTTATCCGCA
>CAZUXL010000235.1:0-1961 GCA_964624355.1 uncultured Spirochaetales bacterium | reverse complement strand
AGCGATAGAAGCGGAGAATCCCTAAGGAAACTTTGAAATTGGTCCATGAACTGGGAAGAATATTTGTAGGAATACATTATTTCTTTAAAAAAGCAGACATCCAGATTCTCAATACATTTTTTACTGTTTTTGCAATAAGGTAGGGTGCTTGTTCGATGGCTTCCTTTAATTCCATAGGCTTATCAACAATACTGAAAAGTGCAGTGATACCTTCATGGTACAGGTCCTCAGCCCCTTCCCCTATACTTCCAGAGATACAAATGACCGGCACACCGAACTCCCGTGCTAAACGACCAACACCAAAGGGAACTTTACCATTGAATGTTTGACTGTCTGTTTTACCCTCGCCGGTAATAATAAGGTCGGCTGTCGCCAGATGTCCTTTCAAACCAACAGCGGTCGAAATTACTTCAAAGCCAGAACGTAATTGGGCATTTAAAAAAGCAACTGTTCCAGCACCCAGCCCCCCCGCAGCACCAGCCCCAGGAATATCCCTCACTTTTTTCCCAGTAGTTTCAAATACCCTTTGAGCGAAGTTTTCCAGTCCTTCATCTAGTACCCCGACCATTTCATCGGTGGCACCTTTCTGGGGACCGTACACAAAAGCAGCTCCATTCTTACCACAAAGGGGATTTATAACATCACAGGCCACCTGAATGTCGGTAGATTTTATCCGAAAATCCAATTGAGATAAATCGATGGAATTAATCTGCTTTAAATATTCACCTCCCAGTCCCAATAGTTGTCCCTCCTGGTCAAAAAATTTAGCACCAAGTGCTTGGGCCATGCCCATTCCTCCGTCCACCGTGGCGCTACCACCGATTCCCAGGATAATGGTGGTACAGCCCTCTTCCAAAGCGGCTTTAATCATTTCGCCTGTACCATAGGTGGTGGTTTTTAACGGATTGCGTTTATTTAAAGGTACCAAAGGTAAGCCAGATGCGCAGGCCATTTCCATGACTGCAGTTTTGCTTTCCTTAAAAATTCCAAAACTTGCAGAGACAAACTCACCCAAGGGGCCCGTCACCCCTACACTTTTTATAATACCCCCAACGGATTGAACCAGGGCTTCAACAAACCCTTCTCCCCCGTCCGCCATGGGTAGGCTTATAATTTCTGCTTCTGGAATAATTTCCAAAGCGGCTAAGGCCATAACCTGGGTAAGATAAGTAGCTGAGCAGCAATCTTTGAAAGAATCTGGAGCGATTATTAATTTCACAGGGATGACATTCCTTCAATAAAAATATTTTTAATGATAGCCGATGCACTGAGTTTTACAACTCCCTTATAGTCCGGTAGAAGGCTGTCTGTTCCCCAACCTGAAGGGCTCCTTGGGGATCATAGATGGTTGCCTTGTCGGAGGAACTGGCTAATATCTTCATATTACTTGTAATTGGTGTCAACCTTTTCATATCCACATCGATAAATCCAAAGTCTAAAACAGCTTGCACACCATTGCTGGTAATATCCGGTCGTTCTAAAAATTCACCCACGGTGGAATGGAGAAAGGATTCTCCATCACTTATCTCTTTTTGATACACTTCTATGATATTCCCATAAAAAATAAAATTCTCTTTGTGGAGGGATCCAAAGACCTGACCATCGTAAGGACTAGTCCCAAAAAATGCCGCTTCTCCCACACGATAATGATTAATAGTACTTGGTAAATGCCCAGATTCATTCAAAGGAAGATTAACTGAAGAACCGCCGCTGATTAAGGGAATGCTACAAGAGTATCTTAATTCAAGTTCGGTTTTAAGTATGAGCAGTTGACTCAATTTTTCATAAGTCGGCTCGACCCCATAGAGGCAGCCTAAATTGGCACCCAATCCCAAAAATTCTAGATTTTTCATCCCATGAACTACTGCAAAGAGATCCGGCAAGTCATCTGGTAATATGCCCTCTCTGGTTTCACCCAGTTCTATCATCAGTATTACACGATGTATTTTCCCTAGATTTCC
>CAZUXL010000234.1:0-2003 GCA_964624355.1 uncultured Spirochaetales bacterium | reverse complement strand
GTGAGTATCTCTATTACTTGGGGATCGGGATTCCTGACGACCTCGGAGAATTCCCCTTGAGTCAGGATCTTTCCCCCTTTTAACAGGACTAACCGATCAGCTAACCGGGCAGCGATCTCGGGTAACTGTGTCACGATAACCAGGGTTTTTCCTTCTTTTTTTAGGGTAGTAAGGATTTCTATCACCCGGGTTCGACTTTGACCATCCAGGGTCGAGGTCGGTTCATCCAAAAGGATGACCTCCGGTTCGGTGACTAGGGCCCGGCACAAGGATGCCAGCTGCTGTTCCCCAATGGAGAGTTCACTCGGCCTGTGTCCTAACTCGTCATCGATGCCTAAAAACCTCGTCCAATGACGAATTTTGTTCTTTATTTGATCGGGAGGAAAATTAGGAAAATGAAAAGTCATGGGAAGTTCCAGATTTTGGTAAATGGTTTTATTAGCCCAAAGGGCTCCATCTTGAAAGACAAAACTCATGTGACGACGCATTTCTATGGTTTCGGCTTCGTTCAGTTTATCTATGTTTTGACCTAAATAGGCCACGGTTCCCTCTTGATGGACCGTAAGACCCGCAGCCACTTTTAGCAGGGTCGATTTTCCGCATCCCGAAGGGCCCATGATGACCGTGGTAGTCCCCTTTTCAAAACTAGTGGTGATTTCTTCCAGAATATGTTTGTTTTGAAAGGTGAAATGTACACCCGTGAGTTCTAATACATGGCTCATGATAGCAGGCCTATCAAAGTAATAAGAATGTTAGTTATGATCAGAAGAACAAAACCTTGACCCACGGCTTTGATCACCACGATGGGAACCTCTGTGGAAGCCTGGGTTACCTTAAATCCATTGTAAGAGGCCGTGATGGCAATAACCACTCCAAAAATCAAGCTTTTCAAAAGAGAGATTCCAATATCCATCGCCTGAAGGTTTCCTAAGAGTTTTCCAAAGTACTCGTTTGCGGAAATGGGGGCGAGTAGCCGGGCGAAGAGATAGGATCCTCCCAGTCCTAAAGCACTGAAGTATACATTCAAAATAATAACTGAAATGGTTACCCCAAGAAACCGGGGAACAATCAAATAGGAGATGGGATTAATTCCTGTGGAAATATAGGCTTCAATTTCATGGTTAACCACCATGGTGCCCAACTCCGTGGCTATGGCCACACCAGAGCGGGCCATAATGATAAAGGCTGTGAGAATGGGACCCAGTTCTTTCACGATGATGGTGATGAGGAGGGTATACAAAAGGTCTGATTGACCGAATTGAGGGAGAAGTATGGAACCCTGGATCAAAATAACCGCACCGATAGCCAGGGAGATGAGGCTGATGATGGAGAGGGCGTTGACCCCAGTAAAAAGTATCTGCATCACCAGAACCCTATAGCCTACTTTATTTCTTCCTTTAAGCCTCACAGTCTCCTTCAAAACTGAAAAGAAAAAGCCTGAGGCATAAAGAAAATTTTCTACCACTTTGAAGAACCAGCCGCCGAGTTTACCTATCATATCTTATTCCTCTATTCTCGGTTGTTCCCAGGAGAATATCAAACAAACCTGGACCGCCAATCGGGAAAGAGTCCTTCGATAAAACTGTTTTCAATGACTTTCCCATCGGAAGTCCGGCCTAACCTCCGTCCCGGGCGTTTATCCCCATGGAAATCGCTCCCGGCGGTAACTTCTAATTGCTTTTCCCGGGCTAGTGCTTCCCATCGTTTTCCCTTGTTGGCGGTGTATCCGGGATGATAGGCTTCCACTCCATCGAGGCCCAATGCCTTCCATTCCTCCAATAGGGGGGCGACCCGGGTTGGGGTTAGGTACAGGCTGCTGGGATGGGCGACCACAGCCTTTCCACCAGCTTCATGGATGAGCTCGAGGGCTAGGGGTAGATCGAGGCCTTCTTTAGGGACATAAAAATCTTTACCGGAGCCCAAATATTTTTGGAAGGCCGCTAAGACAGTTTTTACTTTTCCGATTTTTACCAGGTAACGGGCAAAATGGGGTCTCCCCATGG
>CAZUXL010000233.1:0-2018 GCA_964624355.1 uncultured Spirochaetales bacterium | reverse complement strand
ATCCAAGATCATTTTGATTTTATTTTTGTCCACTAAATCCTGAAGGAGAACGGCTATTTCCTGTAAAATATATCTCAGGGGAATACGGGTCAGATTCAGTTTCATTTTTCCTGATTCGACCTTAGCCATATCTAAAACCTGGTTGATCAACAGTAAAAGGTGTTTTCCACTGGTGATCACATAATTGACGTAGTCTTTTTGCTTTGGATTCAGCGGGCCAAAAGTTTCATCATAGAGAATTTCTGAAAACCCATTGATGGAATTTAAGGGAGTCCTCAGCTCATGGGACATGTTGGCTAAAAACTCAGATTTGACCCGGGCTACCCTCTTCAATTCAGCAGCCAAATCAGCGAGTTCGGAATGGGATTTTTCCAGATTTTTTTCAACTTTTCGCCGCTCGGTAATGTCTTTAATGGTCAAAAGAATGATTTGTTCTGTGTTAAAACTTCGATTAATCTGCCGGGCATTGAGGAGCATGGTTCGTTTCCCGATATTATCAAATTCCCGCTCAACTTCGAAATTTTCCAGGGATATTTTTTCATGCAGAACATTTTCCAAAAGTTCCCGGAGTATGGGAATATTCCACTGATTATTTCCCAGATTATAGATGAGGTATCCTTCGGTTTCTTCGACCTGGGTTTTAAACACTTCATAGTAGGAGCGGCTGACAGTAACCACTCTTAAATCTTTATTTAAAACGATGAGGGGTTCTGAAATGGTATTGATAATACTTTCGGCGTATTCTTTGGCAATGTCTCCGGCGATTTTCGTGACCGCCAATTCCTGACGGGTTTTTTCCAGGCCATTCTCAATCTCCCGGCGCTCTGTGATATCTTCGATGGCTAAAAGGATGATTTTTTCTTTACCCCAGACTCTTTTTATCTGCCGGGCGTTCAAAAGCATGATCCGTTTCCCAATGCTGGTAAAGTCATGGATCACTTCATAATTTTCAAAGGAGGTTTTCTGGGGGAGGATGGTTTCGAGAAGTTCCCTCAGTTTTGGGATATCCCACTGTTTGTTTCCCAAATCATAGATGAGATGACCCAGAGTATCCTCGGGTTTTACCTGGAAAAACTCATAAAAAGAACGCCCGACGGAAACAACTCTCAAATCCTGATCCAGAACCAAAAGGGGTTCACGGATTGTATCAATGATACTCATGGCGAATTCTTGGGCTTTGGTTATTTTTGTATTCCAGAACATAGGGTCTCCCAAAAATAAAACGTCAACGGAATAGCCATAAGGCTGAAGGGATTGAATCCTTACCGGTTTTTGGGTGGTTCGACAACATTCTTAGGAAGTGTTTCGATGGGTATTATGACACAGTATAACATATATTTTTGGGAAAGTGGGTAATTATGATTCATTTTATTTAATTTATTTTCTATTTTATCAATTTAATTGGCAAAATACTTACTAATATGTAAAATATCTCTTTTTAATCATCCGTATCCGAGATTTTAATCCAGGTCTTTCTTGTTTTACGACCCCCGGCGAAATGTAAAATTGTTTGACTTTATGGATTATTATATTACTTTAATTATAAGCACTGAGATCACTTACCCGGGTATATTTATTTCCTTTCACATGACAAAACCTCAAACTAGGAACCCTATAGGTGGTTCACCAGCAGGTTATTACCGGGAGGTACAGCATGAAGTATTTGAAGAATAAAATAGTATGGTTTTCACTTTTTTTCGTGGCAAGTTTGGTTTATGGATTGGGGGCACAAAGCCCGGCTTCTCTTAATCTGGGAATCTCCTTACCCCTGATGGATATATCCATGACTGCGGATACCGGCGCATCAAACCTTAAATTTTCCACGGAAACTTTGAATTTGAAAGTGGGTTCGGTGGTGAAACAAAGTAATAAAAAAACCGGATACACTGTAACCTTGGCCTCTGCGAATGCCGCCTTGGGCAGTAATTCGGCACCCAGTCTCCGTAGTTCCACTAACCCTAATTTTTTAAATTATATTCTTAAATACGCCGGTGCGTCGGTGGTTTTTATCGGCGGGG
>CAZUXL010000232.1:0-2024 GCA_964624355.1 uncultured Spirochaetales bacterium | reverse complement strand
TCAGAAGTCCATCGACTTGGTTATGAAAGGCTCTCAAGGCTCTATCGTTCTGGCGGGATTCCTCTGGAGTCAGAAAGCCTTCTTCGCAACGAGAACAGTACTGCCCTGTTTGATCGAGTTCGATGGTCTGCCCTTTATAAGAAAAGGAGACTTTCCTAGTCTGCTGAATAAGATCCCCAGTACAGAGGGGACAGGCTGTTAAAAGGTTCATGATAGGCTCCTATTTCTCCTTAAACGAAATGACAACCGCTTCTGCGGTGATCTGAAGCTTCACGTATAGATCAAACCCCTTGAATTGAGGTCTGTAGACATCCTGATAGAGCCCGGAAACCTTCTCAGCTGCCATCGTTTTGTAGAAATCCCGAGAGGACAGATCCAAGATGCAAGTTTCGATATCTCCGGTATCCATCCCCATTTCAGAGGCCCCCTGTTTGGCAGAAAGGGTCACCCGGTAACGGCCCGACTTGATGAAAGCCTTTATGGATGTAAGATCATAAGTCGGGGTGCTCATGAGGTAAATATAACCATAATGGTTAATATTTCAAGAGGGAGCGCTTAAAGTTGGGAGTCTTCTAAGTCAGAAGAACTTGTTCCGGCACCTTTTAAAGCATTATCAATAGTTTTTAGTAAAGATTATTGATCGAAAGGCGGTAATTTCTCGATCAGATTCATTGTATGTTGGCTTTGACCGGATAGGTAAAAATGACCTCAAGCGTCTTCTGCTGTTTCACCTCTCGTCTTAGTCGCGGAATAGGCGTTTGATTTTGAGCCTGGAGGCTGTTCCCCGCCAGGACCTGTTGCCGTTCTCGTAATTTGTGATTCCGTCCTGGTTCCCATGAAATGGTTTCACGACAAGAGTACCGGAAATTACTTAATATTCATAAATAATGAAGAATATGCTACAATAATAGAATGAAAAAAGCAGTTATTTTCACCTGGGTTATGATATTGTTTTTGTCTTTCCCCCTGTTCTCCCAGGTTCTCTCTTTCGGACCGAACTCTTCCCAGATCGGTCGGGATCAGGGAAACGGTGAGGACTGGATGCCCCTTTTTTTTGCCCAAGAACCAAATGGTACCATCCATATTCCGGACTTTTACAAAGGCCGAATCGTCCTTTTTGACTCAAAGGGTCAGTTTCTTAAGGCAATTACAACAGAAGTTGGCCTGATTCCCTCTCTGAATTACTTCTCCCGAAGCCCTCAGGGCAACTACATCCTTTTTTCCAACTTTACCCTCTGGATCCTGGACCCTGCGGGAAAACTGAAAGGAAAGTTCGCCTTTCCCATGGGATTTTTTCCCGAAGGATTCTTTGTGAGTGAGACCGGAGTGTCTTTGAAAACAGGAGACCGCGGATATTTCTTTACCTGGGAAAAAGTTGCCCAAGGTCCCCAGGTCGGCAGTATAACTATGGGTTCCGTTTCCCTAGCCACCACAGGTTTTGGAGAATCGGCTGCTTTTAACTTGGGTGATCAGCTGGTTCTGAAAGGCTGGAAGTCGTCGGAATTGGAAAGTTTTAAATCAGCATTTCTCGTAAGGCAGAATCCCGATGGGCATACCTTCTGGGGTCAGAAAAGCGGCATCGGGTGGAAAACCTTTGAAATATCGGATCAGGGAAAGATTCTCAAGACTATTGTGCACAATTTTAATTTCGGCGATAAACTGTCCTTTACCTTGCTTTGTGATGACCAGAGCAAGTGGAGCGGGGGGGTGATCACCGACACTTCTTTTGTTGTTGAGGGATGGAAGTAGCCGATCTTGGCCGGTGCAAAGATTTCGAAAGCATGACAGGACTCAGATGAATCAAGTCCTACTACGAACTTGAGGTAAATGTGCAACAGCATTGATGATTAGGGGAACCTTTTCTTGGCCCCCATCGACCTGTCCGCCTTCAACGAATAAGTCCAGCACTTTGTTTAAAATCGGACTGGGAATACCTGAAATGACAGCCCTTTGGGATGATTTACTCCAGAAGGCAGGAAAAAGTGAACTTTCCAAGAATGAGACCCAGCTCTATAAAAAATGGG
>CAZUXL010000231.1:0-2033 GCA_964624355.1 uncultured Spirochaetales bacterium | reverse complement strand
CCGGCAGCGTCCACGGTCACGGTACCGGAACTTATAAGCACATTTACCGAGCCGTCGGGGACAACTGGGGGGGACCAATTCCCCGGCAGGTTCCAGTTTCCCGTCCCCCCGCCCCAGGTAAAACTGGTGGCGGGGTTCACTGTAACCAGATTACTCGCTGTGATGTTGTAGGGTCCTGAGGCTCCGGAGTAGGAGAGCACCAGACGGTCGGAGGAAGGACCATTGGCTGTGGTAAAGGCCGCCGGGGTCACAGAACCCAGGATGAGGGTTTCTCCATCCCCCAGGTCAGAATTGAGGTTGATGACTAGAACGGAGCCTGAGGATTCATAGGAAATGCTTCCCACCCGGGCTGCCCCGGTTCCCGTCACGTCCACAGTTGTGAGGGCGCTGTTGAAAACTGCGTTTAAGGTGGCGGGAATCTTAATCCGAATATCATTCGCCGCGATAAAGTTCGACCCAGCCCCGTCGGCGGTTTCCGTCAAGGTCATCACCGGAAGAACTCCCGCAGTCCCTTGGGTAAAGCTCAAAGCCCCATGGGCCAATGTGGGTGCCAAATCTGCCCCGTCGCTAAAACTCACCGTGGCTGACCCATTGGTCCCCAAAGCCCCGACTAAGGGCAAACGGCTGGATCCATTGGTTCCATCGGTGGTCAAAGTAAGGGTTACGGTTTCTGTTCCCGCGCCTACATCTACAATATTGACTGTAAAAGTTACCACACCGTCACCGGAAGTGGTGACCAATTCATCCCCATCGACACCATTGATCACAGGAGACCCTGCTCCGTTGGAGGACGCCTGTACCCGAACCGTTCTGGCGTAGGGGACAGGATCACCACCAGCGTCCACTATTTGCAGACTTAGGGTAACAGGATTGTTTTCTACCACGGAGGAGGTCGAGGGACTGATACTCACACTGTGGGGTTCCGGCGGTGTGTAGGGAGCGGCGTAAATACGGTAGTTTTCCACGGGATTGGTACCTGCAAAAAACACCATGGCTGTATTTACCACCAAAAGATCCGCATTATTTTCCGTTATCCTTAACCGCCAGGTTCCATTGGTTTGACCGGAAACCGAATAAGCTGAGGATGTTGGGGCTGGGAGACCGTCCCCCAACAGATTGGTATCCACACTTGTGTCTTCTTTATTGAAAAGTTCCCCTGTTTCACCACCATCGAAATCCTGGAAGTATCGGGTAATATTCCCTGAAGCATTGTCCGGTACAAAGGGGTAGAGATCCCAGGTATCAATGGATACATTTCCTCTGAATGCCAGGGTCCAAGCGTAGTTGAAGGCTCTGATACTGCTTACACCTGTGGGGGTACCTCCATAGGTCATGGTGGGGATGGAGAAATTACTAGGTCCCGGGGAGTAAGAAACATCCAACCGGTATCCATTTTTTGTACCATCTGAATGGTTTGCATAGACCTTAAAGAAATACTGATTTCCAATATGCTCGCCCTGACTGGGGTAAACAGGTTCAAAATAAACCCAGGTTTGATCAGTTTGGGCTACATTCCCTGTTCCCGTTAAGGCATTTCCCAGTTGAGTACCAGTGGTAGCCTCAGCTGGGCTGGCAAAGGTAACGTTTCTTTCCCCGGTACCGGTTAAAGTACCTGTTCCTCCGATTAAACGAAAATCCCATACTCCCGAAGCGCCTTCATCCGGGTCCGCATCAGAAGCGCCGTTATCCACTCCCGGGTCATAAACTGCGAAGTACAGTGGACCCGAAATCGTGTCGGGTACTTGAAAAAATACGACTTGATAGAAATCCGAATCACCATTTGCCGTATCTCCGGTGACAGATAAAAAATTAGTCGCCTCAGCGGGTAAACTACTCTGCCCCCACCCCCCTGCTAGTCCCAGACCCCCGAAAAGTAGTGCGGATAAAAACAGTTTCCTAAAAACACTTCCGAGGGGGTTCAATTTTGTTTTCACCAGGGACATAAGGGAGGGCTCCTTCAAACTTTTCAGACCAGTCAGGTTTCCACTTAAAAGTTTAGTGCAAAACTCGGGGTCTTCCAGAATTTATCGGAG
>CAZUXL010000230.1:0-2113 GCA_964624355.1 uncultured Spirochaetales bacterium | reverse complement strand
ATGACAACTTCCAAGGGCGTCTGGAAAATCAATGGGTCATGGCCCCAGGACAAAACCTAGTTTTCGGGGGAGAATCCAACCTGTATCGCAGTACCTATTCAGAAAATGTGGACGGCTACACGGATATGAAAATTGAAGGAGTGGATTATTACAGCCCCCTTTACTGGAACCTGACCACCCAGGGAAACAGGACCTTAAATTCCGGCGCGTTCCTTCTCTGGGACTTTGCTTTCGCTGAGGATAAATTCACCGGTGAACTAGGGGTTCGGGGGGACCATACCTACCTTTGGAACGAGGAAATGTCCCTCCAGTCCTATCCTGTGGTCAACCCTCGACTGCGTCTGAGTTACCAGGCCTTAAAAAATGCCGGGGACTTCAAAAGTTTGATTTTCACCTCCGGAGCTGGGCTCTTTTCCAAAATGACCAGTTTTACTCAGCAGTTTAAAAAAGAATTCAACCTGAAAGACTTTGAATTCGGCCCCGACAGAAACTGGTTCGTCCTGGCGGGGACAGAGGTTCAATTAGAGGGTGGATGGAAATTCTCCCTGGAAACCTACTATAAAAATTACTTCCAAAGGACCTACCTGACCAAGGTTCCTGAATTGAATCCCATGAAAATTGAAGTGAGGGGGGATGGCCAGGGCTTTGCTGCGGGCTTTGATTTGCTGGTGCAAAAGAAAGAAGGCCGGTACTTTGACGGCTACCTGACCTACTCCTTTATGATGGCCCGGTATCTCAACCCTTCAGGGTCTGGCCCCGCCATCCAGCCACAAGCATCCCCTGTGGGAGAATGGTACTATCCCGCGTATCACCGATTTCACAGCGTTAACCTCATTGGAAATTTTAAGCCCCTGAATTGGTTAACCCTGTCTGTGAAAGGGGCTTTGGCTTCCGGTGCTCCCAAAACCGTGTTAGGAGACCGGGAGGTAAAAGCCGCCCTCATGCCCGACGGTCAACTGGTGGAAAGATGGTCCCGCACCAGTACCTATAGTGATACCCTGCGCAACGACATCAGCTGTCCCGTGGACCTGAAATTTGTGTTCTCAGATTACTACGAAGGGTCAAAAATCCGGTGGGAGTATTATTTCGGAGTGGAAAATGTCTTCGCCTCCTTCTATACCCCTAAAACCAACAAGGCCTTGGACGGATTCTCCGGGAAAGAACAAACAGGAAGCGGAGAAGCGGAGTTCACCATCGGTGCCCCGGTTCCCTCCTTTGGATTCAAACTAAGTTACTGAGGAAAATCATGAAAAAAATAATCGCTGTTTTGAGCTTTTTAGCCCTTGTATCCTGTGCCACTCAGCCTGCCCCCGGCTGGACGGGAAAAGGCGAAGCCCTCCCCCGAGGTCTGACCCTGGAAGTGAATGGCCAGGAAGTCATCATAAAATCCCCTTATTTGGGAACAAATGTTCAGGTTTACGGGACCCTGGTGGAAAAAACCTCCCCGGATCTGGGTTACACCGTGGAACTCACCCACCTGGACTACTTCCAAAACTGGGCCCAAGGTTGGACAGAAGGCACTTTTCAGATCGCAGGAGAATTGGATCTTACCTCTGCGGGGGGGGAATGGACCATAAAAACCCTCGGTCCCGTGGAAATTCTATCCCCACAAAAAGCCCTTATCAGATACAAAGACACCTATCTTTCGGGGGATCAAGCTCTAACCGCCCTTAGGGATCGGTGGAATCGCATCACCACAGCCTTAGAGGGACAACCCATGGACAGGTTCTGGTCCGAATCCGCCAGGGGACAGATGAACTGGCTCCCCCCCTCCTTCCAACCACGGTTTGAGCAGAATGCGGGGTCCCATTATTTCCCTGAAATATACGGATACCCTCAGAACTACCAAACTCTAGGTCCCTGGGTTGATGGGGAATCCATCCTCTGGGACCAGGGGTACACCCAATCCACCTTTCCCGAAAACCTCCAGGAAGTTAGGAACACAGGGACCTTATATAGGGATTGGGAAGAAGGATTGGGACTTTGGTATCTGGCCGCCCAATGGAAATATTTCTGGGAACAAAAAATCCCCGCAACCGTGTTGAATAAACAGTAAAGAGGAGATGTAAATGAACGATCAATTTTCGCTAAAACAATTATTCGATTTGGGGGG
>CAZUXL010000229.1:0-2133 GCA_964624355.1 uncultured Spirochaetales bacterium | reverse complement strand
CAAAGAATGTGATGCAAGCCCGGGAATCCTTTGCCCACATGAGAGTATTCGTCGGCCATTGGGTTCTCGCCGACACCAGCGGCTCCATCGCCTATGTGGGAACCGCAGCCCTACCTTTAAGAAAGGGAGCTCTACAGGATATCCTAGGGACCGTTCCCCGACCAAGTTGGAGTACCCGGGGAAATTGGGAAGGAAGCTTATATACAAATAACTTACCTTGGATTGAAAATCCGGCGGAAGGAATGATATTCACAGCAAACCAGCAGGCTGTAGACCCAAAAAGCTTCCCAGGGGCTATAAATTATGAAGGAGATGTCCCCCTGCGCTGGGGTAGAATTGGGGAGGTATTAAACCAACATTTTTCAAAAAACAGTCCCAGTCCAGAAGACCCCCTGGACAAATTCGCAACCCTTCAAGTTGACTCTCAGGATAACCTCTGGCCACTGATGAAAGAAGAGGTTATCAAGACTTGGACACCTTCTAGGGATGAAACATTTAAGCTGACACCGGAGCACCTTCTGGCCAAAAAGATCTTGGAGAATTGGCACGGGGAGCAGGATCGACCGGGAGCCATCCTTTTCACTAGTCTGGTAGCCCGATCAGCCCGGATAACACTCTCAGATGAATGTAGTCCGGAGACCCTGAGGGCCATATTGGTCCATTTCAATAATCAACCTCTGGTAGTAGGAATTCTCACCGACCCCCTGAACCCCGCCTGGGACGATCTTTCCACTCCTGTAACGGAAACCCGCCAAGAGGTTCTAAGAAAGGAACTCCAGGAAACCATGAAAGCTTTGCAGAATAAGTATGGTGAAAGTCCTTCAGATTGGTCTCAAAACAAAGTTTTCGGGTCGCAATTGAAGCACTCTTTCAGTTCTACCTTGGGATCCTATGTCGATCGATCTATAAATTCCCAGGGTAGTATTAATTCGGTGAATAAACATCAATTTTCCTTGTTTGACCCCCTCTATTTTGAGGTGAAAGATGGTCCGGTCTTGCGTTTTTCCGTGGATCTAGGTACCCCCATGCGGGTGCGGGCTATTCTTCCTGGAGGTCAATCAGGGCACCCAGGTAGTCCCCATTATGATGACCAATTGCCCAGGTACAACCAGGGAAGCCTCATCGATATCCTACGGAATCCTGAAAATATCCTCAAGGACTGCGTCCTCACCCTGAGGTTCACAGGAAAAACCTAAGAAAAAGATAGCCAGTACAGATCAACAGCGCTAAAAGGATTGTCGGGGCCCCATAAACCAGAAAATCCATAAAGCTGATGGAAAAACCACTTTTTTTGGCTAGACCTGCAGAAACAACATTGGCAGATGCTCCGATCAAGGTGCCATTACCCCCGATGCAGGCCCCCAGGGGAATATTGTCGATGAAGGCGGAAAGAATCCCGGCAAACCATAGCATAAGTAGGGTGGTGACCATCATATTTCCCGCCGTTAAGGTGAGGAAACCATTAGCTATAATCTTAATGACTCCCAATTCTACTAAGCCCTGAATCATGATAAACAGACCAATAAAAAAGAAAATGGTCCCCCACTCAATCTCCTGGAGGAAATGATCAATGCGATGATGATCCGCTAAAAGTACCAACAAGAACCCACCGGCCAAGGCGATGGTAGCAGGGGGCAGATCCAACTGCCTATGGAGGGTTAGACTTATAATTACCAAGAAAAGAACCACCAGACTTTTTATTAGTAAGGGAACGTCGGTGATGGACTTGGACTCGTCCAAATCCAAAATCCTGGCTTCGGTCTCGTTGGTTATTTTCATGCGATTTTTAAAATATATCGAAAGAAAACCGCAATAGAGAATCATGATGAAGATAACCACGGGAAGGTTCACATTTACAAAATCGATGAAGGAAAGGTGGGCATTACTCCCGATCATGATGTTAGGAGGATCTCCGATCATGGTAGCGGTCCCACCAAAATTAGCGGAAATGGCCATGGTAATGATAAAAGGCCGAGGATCCAATTCCATTTCTTCTGCTAAAAGAAGGGCTACGGGTGCTAAAATAAGTACTGTGGTTACGGTGTCTAACACCATGGAAAAGGCTGCGGTTACCACGTTCAAAGTGATAAGTATCCGGTAAGGCCGACCTTTGGCTAACTTTGCCGCCCGGAT
>CAZUXL010000228.1:0-2156 GCA_964624355.1 uncultured Spirochaetales bacterium | reverse complement strand
AGCACCCGCCCCTCGGGGTCAAAGGCTCCCAAAAATTTCTCCTCCCAGGGAAAGGAAGCCGAGGTCGCGCTCAAAAGGTGGATTCTCAAGGGATCCTTCCCCACCACCTCCACAATCCCCTGGGCTTTTAATCCCTCCAGTAGAGTTTCAGCAATCCGGGGAAGGGGCAATTCCATGAGTAGGGCAACCTCGGCGGGGTGGAGATTCTCGGCCACTTTACCCGGGATTTGATAGGTACCGGCCAACAACCGGGGGGGCGACCAGGAGTCCCCCGCCCAGCTCACTGCTTTTAAGATTTCTTCATTTTGACTGTATTTTCGATAGCGGCGGTAGAAATGAACCAGGCCCAAAATTCCCACGATTCCCAAAGGAATTCCATAAAAAACTGGGTCCGTGGGAAGATCGGGAGTGGATACGTAATCCGAGTCCGAGGAATCCGAAACATTAGAGGGCTGGGTAAAATCCACCGTTCCCATTTCCCCGGCTAGGGAAAAATCCAAGTACCCCTCGGGAAAATACAGCTGAAGTTCCTGGGTACCGTAAGCCTCCACATCCTCCTGGAAAAATAAAAGGGTAAGATAAAATCCATCCTGCCCCGGAGATCCGTAGTAATCTATTTTACTTTGGGAATTCACAAAGGTTTCTGTCTTCATGGGAATGGCGTCTTTTTCCTCTTGAGTGAGGGTTTCCCCCTGCACTTTCACAGGTAATACCAGGCGGATGGTCCGGGATTTCATACTTTCATCCCAAACCACGGGGGCCCAGTGGAAATAGTTGAGGTTTTCATTCTCAGGGCTGATGGTTTTTCCCACCAGACCGGCTTCCCGAAAGTCCCCCGCGTAGGTCAGGGTAAAGTAGGCTCTACCGGAAAATCCCCGCCCCTGGGGAATGACCACATCGTATTTGTGATTCCCCCCCAAATCGGTGATATCCAAGGGAAGTCTTGTGTCCCCAGGGAGGTCCACAAAAGTCCTCTGGGAGTTCCAAACCGGGTCAAAAGCTTCCCCTTCGAAGTAGAAAGCGTGCATTTCCCCTTTGGAGGCGGTCCACTCCAAGCGGTGGGAAACCTCGGCCTTTCCATCGGGACGGAGGACCAGAGTTATGTCCGAGGAGACCAAGTCGGCGGAGAGTCCCCACAGATTCAAAGTTAAGAGAAAAAACAGGAGGGTCCAAAGGATTTTTTTCATAGCAGCTCCTCCCGGGCAGCCAAAGTGTCATGACCGGAGCCCTGGGTATATTCGTTTGTTCTGGTTTGCAAGATTTTTAACTGACGGTCCAAGTCCGCCAAGACTCGTTCTCTAGCCAAGGGAAAGGGATTTTGATCACCTAAGGAAAACCGTTTTTCCTGGGAGCTTTCATCCACTTCGGTAAGGAACGCCTTCAGGGTTTCCCAGCATTCTTCCAAGGCACCTTGAGCCAGGGGATCCCAGGAATCCGCTAAGGCGGATAGTTCCAGGTACTTCTCTCCGGTAACCAAGAAAGGCTGAACCTTCCCGCGGATTTCCGGATCGGCAAAGCGAAGGTATTTTAGCTTTTTTAAGAGAGTAGCCCCCTCTGAACGCCGAAGGGAAGCCAAGTTTTTCTGTTTCGAGTCTTTAAACCGGGCTCCCAAAGAGCCAATAAGATCCATAAAGTTCATAAAAGCAGTTTATATTGAATTTATTGTGAAATCCAGCACAAAATCAGGAGAACCTTAAGATTGGGGGATTAATGGAAGAATAATCCGGGCTACCGTTTGCTGATTTAAGGTGTAGAGGGAAAAAAAGCTACCCCGAAAACCCAGGTTTTTTAACATGAGAATCATCACCACCAAGCCAAGTCCCGCCCCCTCGGTTTCATCCAAAACCTCCGCAAAGGCATCCTCCAGAGACTCATATCTCTGAGCTTTGGCAATTTTGTCCATGATGATGCGCCGTTCCCATTCTAAAAGTTCCGAAGTATTTTTTACCGCTAGGGTGAGACACCCCTGATGAACTTGAAATTCAAAACGAATGGTCAAATCCGAGGCCTTCACGAGGTCCAAATAAAAATCCTGATTCCCCAGGGTCGTGGATTTGAATTGAGCCATGCCCCGGGAGTAATCCCCTTCCACCTTCATATTCAGGCCTTTTTCTTTGAAGTACAGGCGTTTAATATTGGCTTTTTTAGCATTGACC
>CAZUXL010000227.1:0-2178 GCA_964624355.1 uncultured Spirochaetales bacterium | reverse complement strand
GGAATGTCCTGGGAACCGCCGCCGGCGTCTCGGTCTTCATGGGGCTCAAATGATCATCCTGGTCTCCCAATCCCCCCGGCGTCAAGAAATCCTCACCCGGCTGAAAATCCCTTTTGTTACCGAAACCAGCCCTTACGAAGAGATCCTTCATCAAACCATGACCTCCCGCAGGCTGGTCAGCCAACTGGCCCGGGGCAAAGTGGAAGCCTACCTCAGGCAAAATAAAACCCCACCCCACCGGGTTCTGGGTGCGGACACCCTTTTAAGCTTCCAGGGCTCCAGTTTAGGAAAACCCTCAGACCGAAAGGGCGCAAAAGAAATGTTGGAAAACCTCAAGGGTCACACCCATTTTGTCCTTACCTCCCTATGCCTCTACGATCCGGTCACCACCCAATTTCGTCAAAATATCACCTCCACTAAGGTGATTTTCCGGGATTTCTCCCCCCAGGAGCTGGAGGAATATCTGGATACGGGGGAATGGGCGGGTGCTGCGGGAGCCTACCGCATCCAGGAAACGGGAGAACGGTTGGTAAAAGGTATTTCCGGGTGTTATTCCAACGTAGTGGGCTTGCCAATACCCGCACTTTATGCCATTCTCTCCTGAACTTAATCCGGTTTTTCCGGAAATCTCCGGCCCTAGGCCGTGAAACATATGCAGTACCTGATCAAAAAGGATGTGCGCAAGGAGACACTACTATGGCAGTAGTAACAATGAAAAACCTGTTGGAATCAGGTGTTCATTTCGGTCATCAGACCAAACGTTGGGATCCCCGAATGAAGAAATTCATTTTCGCTGAGCGGAACGGGATTCACATCATCGACCTTCAAAAAACCATTATGGCCATCAAAGACGGCTACGAAGCCGTTCGCAAGAGCGTTCACGGCGGAAAATCCGTGCTCTTCGTGGGTACAAAAAAACAAGCTCAGCAATCAATCCAACAAGAAGCAGAACGCTGCGGAATGTTCTGGATCAACAATCGCTGGCTCGGCGGTATGCTCACCAACTTCACGACTATCAAGAAAAGCCTTATGCGACTCAAGAAAATTGAGAAGATGGAAGTGGACGGGACTTACGGTCACCTTACTAAAAAAGAAATCTCCGGTCTCGGAAAAGAAAAAGCCAAGTTAGAGAAGAACTTGGGTGGTATCAAAGAGATGAAAGAGCTTCCAGGCATCATTTTCATCATTGATCCCCGCAAAGAAGCCATCGCCATCGCTGAAGCCCGCCGGATGGGAATACCTATCATCGCCGTGGTGGATACCAACTGTAACCCAGAAGGCATCGACTACCCCATCCCCGGTAACGACGACGCCATCCGGGCCATCAGTTTGTTTACCCAGATCATCGCCAACGCCGTGATCGAAGCCGACAACGAAATTGGCCTCACCGTGATCGACTCCCTGGGCGACGATGAGACCCCCGGAATGGAAGACAGCGGATTCGCCAAGAAAGAAGCTGATTCTGCCTTGGGCGCTGACTTTGTGGAAGAAGAATAAGATTTAGAGAAGAGCGAGGACCCAGATGGAAGTTACCCCAGAAATGGTAAAAAAACTCCGGGATAAAACCGGAGTAGGAATTGGCGATTGTAAAAAAGCCCTGGTGGAAGCCGGTGGAGATTTTGACAAGGCTGATAAAATTCTCAAGGAAAAAGGCCTGGCTTCCGCTGCTAAACGCGCCGGAAGAACCAACGATGAAGGCCGGGTATTTGCCCATGTGAAGGGAAACCGGTCCGGAATCATCCAGATGGCCTGTGAAACGGACTTTGTGGCTCGTAATGCAGATTTCACAGCCTTCAGTGTCAACATCGCCAAGGAAATGATCGAAGCCGGCCAGACCGAAGTGAATGCAGACCAGGATCAGAGACTCAAAGATCTGGGTGCAAAAATCAAGGAAAACATCACCGTGAAGGCCGTGGCCTTTATGGATGCGGGCGCCGGAGAATTGGTGGGTGATTATGTCCACATGGTGAATGATGTAGGCCGGATTGGTGTCCTCATTAAGCTGAAAGCTGCAGATGCCTCCAAAGCCGCTGGCCTCAAAACCTTGGCCAATGACCTGGCACTCACCGTGGCGGCCTACAATCCACTGTACATGACCAGAAGCGACGTTCCCGCCGCTTTCGTCACCGAACAGGAAGAGATTTTCGCCACCCAGATGTCTCAAGACGAATCCCTTCA
>CAZUXL010000226.1:0-2191 GCA_964624355.1 uncultured Spirochaetales bacterium | reverse complement strand
TTCCAAGGTTTCCAGGGGCGCCTGGGACAAGGCCTGGGGATCGGGAAAAGCATCAAACAAGGCCGGGGTCACCCGATTTACCATGGCATCGGTACACTGGGCAGAGAGAATGACTGCCACGAGTAATTGAAAGGGATTGGCATAGTTTAAAAAAGAAGGAACTTCGGGATAGACTTCCAAAAGTCTTTTCAGAATCATTTCAGATTCTCTCTTGACATAAGATTTCATTATCCTTAGTATAGCAGAGCATTCGGGATGTGGCCCAGCGGTCTACGGCACCTGGTTCGGGACCAGGACATCGGAGGTTCGAATCCTCTCATCCCGATCACGCGATTTGAAATGCTTTTTTGCTCTTAACGGGATGTGGCCCAGCGGTCTACGGCACCTGGTTTGGGACCAGGATTTCGTGAGTTCGAATCTCACCATCCCGATTTTCTATTTAAGATTCTTTTCCTTAATTTTCAACGCAATTCCATCCATGGCCATGGTCAAGGTTCTGAAAAGATCACTATTGGTACCAAACCGCGCCGCATGGAGATTGTGAACCCTTCCTTGATCCACAAATCCCCAAGCTCTCCCCAAGGTTTCTTTATGATCGGGATTGTAAACCCCTATGGCTACGCCGCCGGCTTTTTTCACCACGGCAAAACAGGGAATATCCGTAAACCCATCCCCAGTGAACACCACCTGATCCAAGGGCACATGAAGTTGGGGGACTTTTTTATTCACTTCAAAGGGTTTTCCATTGTATTCTGGACCGGTCATCCCCTTGGAGATCTGATACAAGTACCGGGTCTTGTCGGTGAAGCTCAGGATTTTCCTGGGGAAGCTGATGGCCCCTTGGGGGGAATAATGGAACTCACTGGCCCAAATCTGAGTGAAATACCGGGAGATCCGGGTATTCTTCACCACATCCCCTATCCCGGAAGAAATAAGATAAAACTCCAGATTTAGCTCCGGGGCTTTTTTAGCCAAGTGTTCCTTGAGAAGGGGAAAAAGCCGGGTCACCCCTTCATGAAATTTCAAGCCTTGGGCAAAAGTGATGAAGTCGGATCGGGTGTAGGGAGTGGAACTTTCCCCGCTTTTTTCAATCATCTTGTACATGTAGGCGGTAATGGGATCCCAGCCGGCTTCCATGAGGGACTGGACCTCATTTTGCCAAAAATGCCTTACATCCACCCCACGGGACATGAGAAACCCCGTGGTGCTGTCGGGAGCCAGAGTATCGTCAAAATCAAAAACCAAGGCAATCGTAGAAGACACGGGGAACCTCAGTTCTGCCAATAGCGACGGGGCAACCAGAGTCCTTCGGTTCCCTTAATCAGGCTCTTGCGGTTCTGGGTCCAGCCATTTTTTACCAGGATTTTAATGGCCAGGGCCGAATTGGGTCCATCTTTGATAATTTCTTCCCGGGCAAGGGACTCGAAGTGATTCTGTTCCCTCATTCCCAAACTTCCCCAGGTCTCTAAAATCTTCGTCCACGGGGTGTCCGAGGGGGTGATGGGGGTAGTCTCCGGTACCGTTTCTGCTACCGAATGGGACATACCGACCATTTCGTCTGGGGTCATCACAGATTGACTGGAGGGGGATACAGAAACCACCTCTAGGGATGGCTCGGGGGGAGTAATTTTGGGAATATCAGTCATTGTCGGAGCAGGAGATACCTGCACTGGGTTTAAACTCACCTTGGGGAGCATCCCCGCTGCGGGTTTATTCAGGGATTCCAACCCCGACTCCCCCTGACGATAGATCTCATATAATAAGGTGTATAACATCAAATCCACCCGTTCGGGGGATTGTTTCCAACCCACATCCCCAAGAAACACCTCCAAAGCTTTCTTGGTGGCCAGACCAAAAGCCCCATCCACCGAAGGCCCATGGGTTCCAGATTCTGGATTTACCCAATGAAGATAGCTGCCATAACCCAGATATTCTAATATACCTTGTACGGACATGACGGAAGGGATGGGGGAGGCGTTAAGGGCTGTGCCGTCACGAAATTTCACCACTTTATACCGATCCGGAGGGAGAATAATCAGGGGGTAATCCCGGGTGGGATCCAAGGAATCCCGGGTAAAAACAACCCTCTTGTACCCCGGTGAGGGATCCGACGCCTGGGAGGCAGCCTTGACGTCCATATCTCGGATATCCACATAAAAACGCCCGGTCTCCTGAGCATTTAATATTACCG
>CAZUXL010000225.1:0-2300 GCA_964624355.1 uncultured Spirochaetales bacterium | reverse complement strand
TTGACCAAGGAGCCCTGGTATCCCGGATTTAAAGGTCGCACCGGATCAGTATATGACCATTAGAACAGCAACGACAAAGGCTGCGATTCGGGGTACGGAACTTGTAGTGATGAATGGGGAGAAATCTACTCCAGTTTTCGGCCTCTCAGGAAGGATGGAAATCTCCGATCCCCAATCCACCGGACCAGCAGCCGTCTTAACTTCCGGGCTTTAAAATCTTGTCACTCAAAGTTACCCCATCGTTAAAAATTGTGTAAACTGATCTTCTTCCTCAACTGAAGGCTGGGGGAAAAATTAAAATAGTCGGTCATTCCGCTGCTGTGGGTCTCCTTTCAGGTCAAATTGAAATTTAACTTAACAGAGCTCAGGCTGTGAAGGATTTCCTCCCCACTTTAGAAAGGCAGAATTCTGGAATTTATGTTCAAGGGGTGGGAGGTTCTCAGCCTCTCGCTAAGGGATCTGATCCTCAACGTCAGGCAAAAAACGTCGGATAGAATTCCTCGTCTCCGAATAATTTTGAGAGGGAAGCTGAATAAAAACGTCTAGGTTTTCGGCTGGGGGGTTTTTTCTTTCTCTCACCGCCTCATCATGGCATACCTAATCCATTTAATGATCGCCCTGGTTCTGATTCTGGTGGTCCGGTCATTGGTCGTTTTACTCTTCACTCTCCCCTTCGGTTTTTCCTGGGGTGGGATAAAAACGCCTGTGCCAAGAGTACACCTGTTTCGTTTTGGAAAATCGGCCAAAATGCCAATCGTTCACTAATGCAGGTTCCTATCCTGGGACCTCAACCGGAAAGTACAATTTAACCTGGGATGATGAATATCGAATTTGATAGTTCCGGTTGCTCGTCAAGGGTGAAAATACTAGCCCTTGAATTATCTGGAAGTATAAGCACCAAATTTATGAGGCATGAGTTTAATCTAGAAGTTTGAACCGGGTAAGTAAGGTTGAGAATTGTTTCACCGATTCCTGTAAATCACCTGTCACCTGGGAGAGTCCTTCCTGGGTATTACCCAGGTTCATTGCCTCCTCTAATATGACTGAAAGGACTTTTTTAGCCGTATCGGTTTCATCATTTTGTTCGAGAATAAGGAATTTTTCACCGGAGGTTTGGAGGGATTTAATAAGAAGTTTCAAATTTTCAAAAGTTTTGGCAAACCGGTCCATCTGATCGTGAAGAGATTGGCTGGAGCAAAGAAACCGATCGGTGGTCTGATCCATGGCAGCCAAAGCTTTTTGGGATTTCTCTGACGAGGTTTTCAACTCTTGAAAGATTTCAGAAGATTTCTTTATGGAGTCCTCCGTTTTAGTAAAATCAGCTTCGATTCCTGTGAGGCTGGACTTCATCTCTTTGGCTTTTTTAGCCGTTTCCTCGCTTTGTAGCCGCATCTCTCCCACGACCACGGCAAAACCTTTACCCGAAATCCCCGCACGCGCTGCCAGAATGGAGGCATTCATGGACAGGATGTGGGACCGGGATGCAATTTCCTCCAGGGACTCTACCGCATTCAACAGTACCGAAAAAATAGTTTTCAAGTTAAGTTGGACTCGAAGAAGCTCATGGTAAGAGTGCTCAGTTGATTTTAGTTTTTCCATGAGTTCCTGATTCCTGCGGTATTCATCACTGGTAAGTTCTGCCATGGTTGTCTGGGCTTCGGCTACTTGAAGGCTACAGTCTGAAAGTTCCTGGAAAAGTTTTTCTTCCTCCAATAGGTCTGTATATACCCTGGTTCCCAATTGGGCGAGATCACCACCAATCTTTGTGGTTTCCTGGATTTTGTCGGTGAGGGTCTGGAGGGAAGTCCCCCCTAGACGGGAATTAACATCCAATAGATTCAAGCCTGTCCGGGAGTCTTGGAAGGATTTTTGTAAGATATGGGAAACCGATAGGATTTGGTCGGAAACTTTTTTAATTCGTTTCAATTCCCTATCCAAGCAGGTAAAAAATTTGTTGAAGTTCTGGCTGATTTCCCCAAGTTGACGGCTTTTTTCCAAATCTATGAGGGACCCCTCCTGGTTGATTTCTCCCAAACTTCTGGTTCTTTTCTCTATCCAATCCAATATGAGGGTCTTACCAATGAAATAGGAGGCTCCCCCGACGACCAGTCCAGCTCCCAGACAGCCCAGGGAAAAAAAAGTTAGTGCCAAATCTGAGGGAAAACTGGCAAAAATCAAGGCGTAAAAGGGAAAGACCAGACCCATAGTCAGGCCAAACCCAATGGAAGTCCAAAAAAACGGCGTATGGTGGCAGATTGAGGGGGACGATTTTGTTTCAGGAGCCTTCTCATGAAATGAGT
>CAZUXL010000224.1:0-2329 GCA_964624355.1 uncultured Spirochaetales bacterium | reverse complement strand
GTCTCCGTTCTCGGCGCCTAGGTCACCCCCCAAGAGATCGAAGCAGAATTCCGATAACAGTTTTAGAATTTTATTCTAAGGGCTGTGACCCCGGTTTTTGGAACCGGGGTCGGGGAGCTTTCGGGGTGCGGCTTTCGCCTTCCGTCCCAAAGGGACCGCCTTCGGCGCCCTTCGCATCCCTCACAGGTTTACAACTGAATCTTGAAACTGTACCGGCCGCCGGTTTCTGCGTTTCCATGGTAAGTCTTCAAATCTTTAGCCTTAGTCGCCCTGGCTACGATCACCGAAAGGATTTCTCCTGGAACCAGGACAGGGTCACCGGGATCCGTACTTTGGAGGGGCAGGGTGAACCAAATTGTGGTCACACCCTGATTAAAACTTGCCCCTTTGTCCAACAGGGTATCCGGACGCCCAAGGATATCCTTACTGGTGTGTTTGGAGTTTGCATTACCAAAATGGTCTTCCACTACTCCATTGCCCTTCTCATCCACGTACCCCAAAACGATGTGTGACCCCTTCATAAGGCCTGTATTTCCAAAGCCCAGTCCCACCCATCCTTCTGTGGGATTGCTCAGGCGGAAGGTGACATTGGGGCCTTCAATCTTCCAGGAAAGGGTGAAATCTTCGTGGGTCAGGGTTTTTGTCCCATCGGGGGCTGCCTGGGTGTTTTCCACCCCGGAGGCGGTTTTTGGTTCCTTGGAGAAGACAATATCGCCCCCCAGGGCTCCAATACCGCTCACCAGCCCCGCACTGGCGATATAAAAAACAAGCATGAAAACCGAAGATTTAGGGATCTTTTTAAAACACAAAATTGTGGAGAGCAGGGTGATGAATAGTAGTCCCGCCCCGATGGATTTGTAAAGGATGGTCACCATTTCCGGGGAACCCCCGTAGAAATAGTACCAATCGGTCACACCGATGATCACCGTAGGGAACCAAAAGATAAATCCCATCACCGTCATTTGCCGGGAGGTGGAAAAAAACGAGGGGACTTTGAAAAGAAGACCCAAAACTTGAAAAAACACCGCAGCCATAACAGGCCCGATCAGCATGGTAATGATTACCGGATGGAGCGGATGGGTGAACCCCACTAACGCCAAAATATGGTCATAAAGAATTTCGCCCAAAGTGGTTTTCTCCTATTTTCTTAAAATAGAATAGAATTTTAGTCAGGAATTGTCAAGAAATCCTAAGAAGATGAGTAGAGTATATAAAGGGTGGACTATTTCAGACTCACTCTAAAAAGGGACCTGTTAGTTTCATAAACGAATTAACAAGCCCCCATTATATATGAGCTTTTGTATTTACAGCGGAACAGGATATTTAGGCGCCGATATGGACCAAAGAACCTCTCCGGAAGTTTCGAGAATCACGTGATATTTCAGAGGTTCACCACTAACAGATAGTCCCGCTTTATATCCTAGATTTCCATAGAGAGATGAAACCCAGACGTGTGATAAGGATCCAGGAGTAATTTCAATATGGTCAACGTAACCTAAAGTAAACCGGTTAGCCACAGGTAATGAGGTCTCCCAGCTTGTGGGCCAGCCCAAAAAAAGTTGAGAACCTAGGGTAGCAGACTCAAGTGAGAGCTCGAAGGATGTTTTAAATGAGGTAATGTCAAAACCAACAGCATGCCCCATTTCAATGGTCACTGTTTGAGTGGTGTTGGGGCTGAGAGTGACTATTTTCCCTGGTTCCGTTACAGTGAGGAGCGTGGGTGATACCGCCACAGACACCGTTTCATTCATCCTGTTCTCAAGAGCAAACTCTAATACCACCCCTCCTCCTCGGTGATATTGTGTGCTGTCTATTACGGTGGTAAAAACACAACTCTGGAAACAGACCATGAGGATTAAAAATAAAGGTTTCATGGATACAAACGTTTCACTGTATTGATATCTCCAGTTGACAGGGTATTATTGGTACTCACCCAAGCATTGGATCCTTTAAGAGTAAAAAAATTGTACAACATAATTGACTGCAAATCGAAGGAACCATTCAAAATACTCACATCGGTGCGCCAAAGGACGGGATACCAGATTGAAATTGTCCACCAACCTACACGAACTTGTTGACATTCCCAATGCCAGTTATCGTTGTACTGGGGGATCTTGTCAAAGTCGTGACCGGTATCAGTTACGTTAATCCAGTCATCCCGGTCGGCTCGCTGGTGCTCGTGCATCAACCCCAAGACGTGCCCCAGTTCGTGAAGGGCTGTTCTATTTAGTAATACAGGGTCCGTGATGTCTCTGCGCAAACGAAATTCATTAAAAATCGAACCCAACAAGTAACCAACTCCTGCAGAACCGTTTGTGATTAAACCATT
>CAZUXL010000223.1:0-2332 GCA_964624355.1 uncultured Spirochaetales bacterium | reverse complement strand
GGTGATAAAACAGGAAGCACCTATCAATTTAAAATCGGGGGTGTTGCAGTCCGTGATCCTTACGGTTTAATGATAGACAATACAACTAAGAAAAATATTGTCATGGACATGAATGCCAACTACCCCGTCGGGGGACTAGCCGCGGCACCTACATTGATGGCAAGAGAAGATTCCATAATTTATGAGGTCCATGTTCGAGATTTTACATTTGATACCACTTGGGGTGGTTCTACAAATTCCAGCGGTAAATATCCGGGAATGACAGAAGTGGGAACAACCATTCCCTCAACCACAATCAAAACAGGCGTGGATCATTTGAAGGAACTGGGCATTACCCATGTTCAATTGCTCCCTGTTTACGATTTTGGATCTACCCAATATAACTGGGGTTACGACCCCGTAAACTATAACATTCCAGAAGAGCAGTATTCCATCACCCCCACAGACGCTAACAATAGAGTAAAAGAATTTAGGGAAATGGTCAGCGGGTTCCACGGCAATGGACTTAGGGTGATTATGGATGTGGTTTATAACCATACCCAGGGAACAGAGATGTTTGCAAATATCACCCCCAAATATTACACCGGAACTAATCTTTCCGGGGTTGGAAATGCTTTGAATACGGGTGTTCCCATGGTTAGTCGAATGATACGGGATAGTTTGGACCAGTGGATAACCAACTATGATATTGATGGTTATCGTTTTGATCTTCTGGGTATTTTTCATACTGACGCTGTGAAGGATTGGGGTACATTTCTTAATACAAAGCATCCTAGTAAAAATCTGCTTCTTTATGGTGAACCCTGGAACGGTTATGCTACTGATCCTGAAGAATCTAAAAAGGTTCGGCTCGGGACGGTACAGGCTCTGACCTCTTCCCATGTGGGTGTTTTTAACGGTGAATATCGGGACAATATTAAGGGTGATACGGACGCCGCAGGAAAAGGTTATATTCAGGGAGCGACAACCTATAAGGCTGGAGTCCCCGGTATCGTTTACGGTTTGAGGGGATCTCTGGCTGTGACAGCCAGTCCCAGTACCTGGAGCCCACAGTTCGCAGGGGATCCAGAACAAACAATCAATTACGCTTCGGCTCATGATAACTATTGTCTTTGGGATAAAGTCGTTTTTTCCAATGGAAAAACCTGGGGTACTGCTGTACAGTCGGATAAAGATGTGGCCCAGTTTGGTCTTGGAATTCTTTTAGTGAGTCAGGGGATTCCTTTTATTCATGCTGGGGATGAATTCCTCAGAACAAAGACCACCGATGGAGTCGTCCCGTTTTCTGATGTTCAAGTCCGAAATAGTTACAATGCTCCAGATTCCATTAATAAGATCAATTGGAATTGGAAAAATACAAACAGCAGCACATTTAACAAGGTGAAAGATTTGATTGCTTTTAGAAAGAGTACTTCGAATCTTCGTTTGACGACAAAAGCAGATATTGAAGCAAAAATACCAGATGCCAACGTGACCACTACTACCGCTGGGGTAATTATCGCAAAAATTGATGCGTCTTTAATTTTAATATTAAATCCATCGACCACTTTGCCATATACCGTTGATAATTCTGTATTATCCGGAACCTGGAATAAGCGTTGGTCTTCCTCTGAGTCTTCTGGGACCGTTACTGATGGGGATACGATACCTGTTTCGTCATTGGTTGTGTATTCAAAGTAATTAAATGATTTAAAAAGGCTGGTTCCCCCGGGAATCAGCCTTTTTTTTACCTAGTCTTGAACAAGGTCCCTTAGAAACCTATATTAGACCCATGAACTCCACCTCCGATTTTGATTCCACTAAAATACAATGGTTCCCTGGACATATGGCAAAAGCCAAGCGCCTGATTCTGGAAGGCATCGACAAGGCCGACGTGGTCATAGAGGTGGTGGATGCCCGGTGTCCCCAGGCCAGCCGTAACCCGCTTTTGGACCAATGGGTGAAGAAAAAACCCCGGATTTTAGTGCTCAATAAGTCCGACTTGGCGGATCCCCGGATCACAGCCCAGTGGAAGCGATCTTTGGAAGCCTCTCGGGGTATTCAAGTTCTGCCCTTTAGTATTAAAGAAAGAAACCTCCAGTCCCTTATTCAACTTGCCAGAAGTACCTGCAAGGAGCGCCGTTGGTTTGAACTGAGGGCGGTGCGAGCCTTGATTGTAGGCATTCCCAACGTGGGGAAATCCAGTATTTTAAACCTTCTAGCCGGGGGGAAGAAAGCTGCTGTAGCGGATCGTGCAGGACATACGCGGAGCATTCAACGGTACAAAGTTGTAGACGGGTTTGATATTCTTGACACCCCGGGGGTTCTCTGGCACAAATTCGAAGACCAGAAG
>CAZUXL010000222.1:0-2352 GCA_964624355.1 uncultured Spirochaetales bacterium | reverse complement strand
CGGCGTTCCACGTCCTTTCCCAATTGGACAAATTGGGCGATGGATGCGGAATCTTGGACCCTCATGGTGTCTTGATAAATGATGGGACCCTGGTCCAGGTCTTCGTTGGCAAAATGGGCTGTGGCACCGATGATTTTTACCCCCTTGTACCAGGCTTGATGGTAGGGTTTGGCTCCCATAAAGGCAGGAAGAAAGCCGTGGTGAATGTTGATCACGTGGTGATCCCATTTCTGGGTAAATTCCTTCGAGAGAACTTGCATGAAACGGGCGAGAACGACCACATCGATTTTGTGATCCTCCAGTATCCGGTTCATATCCGCTTCGTAGGGCTGTTTTCCCTTCAGGGGATCCACCTGATAAAAAGGAATATGGAACTGGGTGGACACCATGGAAAGTTCCCCATGGTTGGAAATAATGACAGGGAAATCACAATCCAGTTCCCCGTCCTGGTGCTTTAACAAAAGTTCATAGAGGCAATGGCTGGTTTTGGAAACCAGAATAGCCACCCTGAGCTTTTTGGCTTTGTCCCAGAGTTTCCACTCCATTTGGAATTTCCCTGCCAAGGGAGAAAAAGCTAGACGGAAGGATTCTTCCTGGAATTCATCCCCGGCTTCGAAAATTAATTTTAAAAAGAACATATTGATATCCGTAGCCGTATGTTGACTAAGGTTCAGCACGTTGCCCCCGGTTTGAGCGAGGACTTGGGTGACCGCGGCGATGATTCCCCTCTGGTCGGGGCAGGTGACGGTGAGTGTGTAAGTTGCAGGCATGGGTGACAGTATACAACCGGTTTAATCAGGGGGCAAGGGTGAATTAAATGCCAGACGAAAGGGATAACTTAAAGTTCTGGTAATTTTGAAATAACTTCAGAGGCAAACAGTCCTGGGACAGGAGAACGAATTCTCCCACGTCATCCCAATGGGGAATCCGGCGGTTATACATAATCATGGAGCAGATCTCCTGGTACCGGTCCATGGATAAAATTCTCATTTTTAAACCCTTATCCAGGGTGATTTCTTTTTCCAGACCCCTGACCAGATCCCGAAGAGCGTGGTTTTCCGGGAGGCTCCCTTTATAGGATAAGAATCCCATAACCAGGTTTTCAATGGCCATGGCGGAAATATTGTAGAGGAGATCCGGGGTGAACTTTTCCCGGCGGTGCTGGGCTTTCTCACTGAGGCTTTTATAGCTTAGTCCCATCTTCCAAAAATTCTCCCATCCGGTGATTTTCCCATCGGTGGGTTTAAGAGTTGTATTCATTGGGTTCCTCCTAAGCTGTATAGTCCCCGCCCATTTCTATGCAAAATCCTTGCCATCGCTGATTTCCGGCACGGTTCCTGCATATTAATTAGCGAATTGCCGGTATTAGGGGACAGACCTGCTGGCTCCGAGGTAAACATCTGGTAGCTTTGAGCGTAAACCCACCAGGGTGTGGCTTTTCGAGGAGACATTATGCCCTTACAGGATGCTTTTAATTTGATTGATGATTTACGAAGACAACCGGCTTTGAGATTTGGAGCCTATGACTGCCGTTCGCCTCAGGAATTTCGCAGATATCTGAAAGACCAAGGATATGGGTTTGAACCCTGGGAATTTGAAGATGCTGCGACTAATAAGGCTTTGAGTTGTCAAGAAGAATGGGAGATTCAAGAGATCCACGATATCAAAAATTGGTATCACATGCTTTCGGGGGAGGAGAGTGGTTTTCGAGACTGAAATCCCTGTTTTAAGTCTCAGAAGCCCGCTTCCAACCCTGGTAAAGACTTCATTTCAAAATCGAAAAGAGTGAGATTTTCCCAAGATGTGGGGAATCCAGGTGCGGCAACCGAGTCCGGCGCCCAATAAAACCAACCTTTAGCCCCCGAGAAGTTAAGGTTTTTCATAGTTTGGGAAAGTTGGGTCAAATAGTTTTTCTGCCCTTCGGGGGTTGCGGGATAATTCTGTATCAACTGGCTATCTTGCCAGACGAAATTATTCTGGGAATCCTTTCCTTCCAACGTCCAGGGATAAGCCGTTTCCGCCAGGATTACTGGCTTTTGGTATTTGTTTGCCAGGGTTGTCCAGAGAATCGCCAAGTCCGCTAAACTTTTTCCCTGGGGTTGATCACTCCAAAAAGGGTAGTAGGAGAGGCCGATCACATCAAAGATCACTCCTTGGGCGGTTAGGCGATCAAAGAACCATGTTTGCATTCCCTGGTCGGCTCCGCTTTGGGTGTGAATCATGATTTTAACCTGGTCTCCGGGGGCGAGGGCATCGGACACTCCCAACCGAGCTGCTTTAAGGAGATTTCCCAGATTCTCCCATTGGGTGTTGGTTTCATTAATTCCACCTACGGCTCCGGTGGGCCAGAGT
>CAZUXL010000221.1:0-2373 GCA_964624355.1 uncultured Spirochaetales bacterium | reverse complement strand
GGAAGGATCATCGCCAACGGTGAATTTGATAAATATCTTCTAAGGCCCATCAATCCCCTTTTTCATTTGATCTCGGAGATATTTCAGCCCGATGCCTTGGGGGAATTGGCCGTGGGATTCGCCTTGGTAATTTACGCCTCCTCGGCTTTGGCTCTCACCTGGACCATCGGTTCTATCGCTTCCTTGGCGTTCATGGTGGTGATGGGAATGGTGATTTATACAGCCTTAAAGTTGATTTTTGCTTCCTTCGCGTTTTGGTTGAAATTTAGCCAGTCCATCGTTTTTTTTATGTACACCTTTAGTGACTTTGCAAAGTATCCTCTGGAAATCTTCCATCCTGCGGTGCGAAATATCATCTCTTTCGGACTTCCCTTTGCCTTCACGGCTTTCATTCCCGCCGCCTGGTTTGTGGGGAAAACAGATTGGATCTGGGCCTTTGTGGGGACCACCACGGCGGCGACGGTGACCTGGATCATAGGGATCACAGTATGGAAAGCGGGGATTAGGGCTTATGAGTCTTCGGGGTCTTAAAGAGTAGGATAATAATTGCCCCTCACTGAGTGCAGGGGCAAAAAATCTAGGGCAAATCTGAGGTCAGATTTGCAAATTCACACGATTTCCCAAAGCTGGGTCTTGGATTGTCTGGGCTGCGCCCTCCATAAGCTCTGCGATCCCCTGGGCGGCCATATCAGTATTCTCGAAAGATTTTTTCAAGATCGACATCGACGCCTGTGCCTGAACATTGCTCAGACTGTTTTGGACGGAATAGGCTGCTATATCCATTCATTCCTCCTTTTCCTAGGATCGACATTTTGACGAGAATAATCAACTACTCTTGGCTTTCCTGGAAGAAACTTCTATGGTGTGTCCATGAAATTGTCTGAAATGATACTCTACTCCGATGAAGATATTTTGGTGGTGAATAAGAGCTCTGGTGAATTGGTTCTTAAAGACCGATGGGATATGGATATCATCTGTCTTACCGACCGGCTGGAAAAAGACTGGGGCCGGACCATGGTGGTTCATCGTCTGGATAAAGAAACCTCAGGGGTGATACTTTTAGCCCGAAACGAGGAAGCCCATAAAAATATCAACGACCAATTCGCAGCCCATACGGTGAAGAAAACCTACCTCTGCCTGAGTTCTTCCAAACCAGAATGGACCCAGATGGAATGTGACCTTCCTCTCCGTCCCGATGGGGATAAATTTCACAGAACCGTGGTGGATCGGGATGGAAAACCCAGCCTTACGAGTTTCACCATTTTAGAATCCGGACGGAGTTGGGCGTGGATAGAAGCCCTCCCCAGGACAGGCCGAACCCATCAGATTCGGGCTCACCTGTGGGCTTTGAAGTGCGCTCTATTCGGGGACGAACTCTACCACGGACCTGTGCTGAAACTCTCGGAAATTAAACGGGGTTACCATCCGGGGACTTTTGAAACCCCCTTATTGGAAAGGGCTGGACTTCATGCGGCGGCATTGGAATTAATTCACCCGAGGACTGGATTACCCATGAAGTGGGAAGCACCTCTCCCCAAGGATCTGGAAACATCCTTGAAGCAGCTTAGAAAGTGGGGCGGAAAATAGGTATTGACTAGTCTGACTAGATATATTACTTTGAATAGAGGAGGTAGCTCTATGGAATACTGGTCTTTACAGGACGCCAAGTCTCGGTTCAGTGAGTTAGTAAATATCTGTCTCCGGGAAGGTCCCCAGACGGTGACTCGTCATGGTGAGCCTGCTGTGGTACTCATGGCAGTGGATGAATACAAGATGGCCGTAGCGCCCCGCCAATCGTTCAAGGACTTTCTTCTTGCCGCTCCCCGGGCTGATCTAAATATTTCCCGTCCAAAGGACGTTGGGCGGGAAGTGGATCTGTGATTATTTTAGACACCTGTGTGATTTCAGAAGCGCTGAAACCATCACCTTCTGCCGCTGTGTTAAATTGGATTGATACTCTACCCGAGGAGAGGGTTTATATTCCTTCTCTGGTTTTGGGGGAATTAAGGAAAGGGATCGATCTGTTACCCTCTGGGTCAAAAAAACAATCCTTCACACTTTGGCTGGAGCAGCTACAAGAAAGATTTAAAGGAAGAATCTTAATTTTGGATGGGGAAACTGCCCTAGTTTGGGCCACCTTATCAGCACGGCTTCAAAAAGAAGGAAAACCGGCTCCCGTAGTAGACAGCTTAATTGCCGCTCACGCCCTGAAACATCATGCCCTTCTCGCTACACGAAATATTCAAGACTACGAAAACTCCGGGATCGATCTTTCAAATCCCTGGCAGGATTAACACCAATGTAAAATAATTAATAGGGCAACGGTTGCCCCATTAATTATTCATTACAAGGACGAGGATTTGAACTTGACAA
>CAZUXL010000220.1:2162-2380 GCA_964624355.1 uncultured Spirochaetales bacterium | reverse complement strand
GACGGAAGTGTAAAAGAACTTCCCTTTTGGAAAGCATCATTTGGGTGAGGGACTGGATTATTATCCTGCCTATTCTTTCCCTCCCATGAATGTCTATCTCACATCAGACCGGACTTTGGTGATAGAAATGGCCTTAGCAGGGTTCAAACAAGAGGGGCTGGACCTTAGATTTCAGGGGGATTTTTTAATCTTTTCAGGAAAATTTCAAGACTCGGGGG
>CAZUXL010000220.1:0-2152 GCA_964624355.1 uncultured Spirochaetales bacterium | reverse complement strand
ATCTACTGAAGGTCTTAAATTTCTAAAACGTCGACTCAAACTGCGGTCGGTGGAGGATCAGAAATATTTTGTCCCTGAGGATAAATTTGATAGGGACAGAACACAGGCTGTTTTCAAGGATGGACTTTTGAGGATTATGGTGCCCGGTAAAGTTTCCGGTAGACCCAGTGAAGGAATCAAGGTGGAAATCAAGTCTGGAGAAATTAAGCCAGAAATCAAACCTGAAACCAAGGTAAAAAAAGAAGTTTAGTACGACAACCCCTCGAAAGAGGGGTTTTTTTATGATATTGATAAAGTATGAAAAATGTTAACCCTGTTCTTATTTCCGGAGAGATTACCGTAGAGACGACCTTATCTGTGGAGAATTTTCCAATCCCCTACCATTCGGTCCAATACCCTTTTTTTCAGATGAATTCCTCAGTGGCCGGTGTGGGGGTTAATCAAGGTGCTGCCTACAGGGTTTTAGAGAGAAATACCAAGCTTTTGGGAATGATCGGTCAAGATCTCCGGGGTCAAATGGTTCTTTCAGGCCTTGCGGAATTGGGTGCCGATCCCCGATTTATCACACAAAATCTCACTCAGACCACACAGTCGTTAATTCTATACGATCCCACAGGAAAAAGAATGATATGGAACGATCTGAAGAATATTCAGGAAACCCCCTATCCTCAGGATTTATTTTTAGAAGCCGTGAAGGATTGTGATGCTGCTGTCCTGTGTAATATGAATTTCAATCGTCCACTCCTCAAATTGGCTAGGGACAGGGGCGTCTTGGTGGTCACCGATGTACATGTGCTTTCAGATCCCGTCGATTCCTATAACCAGGACTTTATGGCTGCCGCGGATATCTTGTTCGTTTCTAATGAGCACTTCCCAGGAAGAGAGAAAGAGTTCGCCGGGGAATTGATCAAAAAGTACGGATTTAGGCTTTTAGTCATAGGTATGGGGGATCAAGGGGCTTTGGTTTGGGACCGAAGCAGGGAACTGTGGCACCATAGCCTCGCTCCTCAACTCAGACCAGTGGTAAACACCGTTGGAGCTGGGGACTCTCTTTCTGCATGTTTTGTGGATGGATGGCTAAGTGGATATAGTCCAGAGAAAGCCTTGGATCGAGCCTGCCATTTCGCCAGTTGGAAGGTGGGTGCCCGGGGTGCGGCAGAAGGGTTTCTTTCACGGTCAGAGTTAGAGAAGTATTTGTAGTAAAAGTTCATAGTAAATGATGTTTCTAATCGACCCCTTGACAGGGGGGGCTTTTTTTTCTATTCTTTCGCAACTACTGCCCAGGTGGTGAAATTGGTATACACGCTAGTTTCAGGTACTAGTGCCGCAAGGTGTGGGGGTTCGAGTCCCCCTCTGGGCAAGTCCTTATGCTATAAGGATTTACAAGCATCAGTCTTCCAAGGCTGGTGCTTTTTTTTGCCCTAAAATACCTGGATATTGACCAATTATTGACCAATTGGTTTTAGAAAAATGAAGAAACACTTCAAAAATTGTCTATAAATATTCAGATTTTTCTCATCTGGCTGGCATAGTTGATTTGGAAGCCAGGCAAGAAAATCTGGCTTCTGGTGAATGAAGATGGCGAGAGATAAAACAGATTATACCTTGATCAAACCCAGTAAAAAAAAGGTTACTATTATTACCGGGATGGATCTGATTCTCGAAGGACTAAACATACCACCGGACAGAACACCTTGGCAGGGGCGAGAGCCTTCCTTGAAAAATTGCGCCAGGACAAAAACAAACCGGTTGAGGTAGTTCCTGAAATTACCTTTGGGGAATACGCTCAAAGATTCTTTACAGAGGGGTGTCCCTATGTTTTAAGAAGAGGACAGGAAGGCAAGCCGGTAAATCTTAAAACGTTAAAAGACCTTGCTGCTTATGTTCGCAACTATCTGGTTCCAGGATTTGGTAAGTCGACGCTTCATGCCATCACTCCGCAGCAGGTAAGGGTATGGAGAGAGGCAGTCATGACAGGTAAGGTGAAAATCCCATCCATGAAAAATAAAAATGGAGTCCATCCGAACCCTAGGACGATCAATTATGTCATTAATTGTTACCGAATAATTCTGGACCAAGCGGAAGAAGATGGGCTTATTGTAACCGTCAATTCTTCCCTGAGTTCAAATTCCAGGGTAGCAAGTCGTTCCAG
>CAZUXL010000219.1:0-2418 GCA_964624355.1 uncultured Spirochaetales bacterium | reverse complement strand
GGAGAAAGCCCCCCTGAACCCTCACAAAATTCCGCTCCTGGTCTTTTTATCAAAACTCTACTGCAAGGACAGAGGGTTACTTGTATACTCTGTTTATAGGGAATCCATATTTGTCTGGAACCTGACATGAACTTCTCCTGGTTTTAAAATACTCTCCCCCTAAAAACACCAAATGTATGAGGGGGGTTAACCCCAGGAGATTTTCGTGATTATATACTCTATTAGAGGTATCTATGAACACCGAGTTAATGCAGGAGCTCCGCGCCCTGGATAAAAAGATCAGATCCTTTAGTCAAATCGGGGCCATCCTCGGATGGGATCAAGAAACCTATCTCCCCGATGGGGCCGTGAGCGACCGAGCCCAACAATTAGCCGTTTTAGAAACCCATCTTCATTCGCTCATCACAAACCCAGATTTGTCCCGCTTCCTCTCGGCCCTGGAAGAGTCCCCACCTCCGTCTTTGATCGACCAGGCCTTGGTGAAATCCCTGCGAAGAGACCACGATAGGGCAATCAAAATCCCCGGGGATTTGGTGGAAAGACGGGCTCGCCACGTCTCCGAATCTCAAGCTGCTTGGGCCAAGGCCCGAAGGGAAAATGATTTTCCTGCCTTTGAGCCTTACCTGGAAACCATGGTGGACATCACCCGGGAGGTCACCAGGTGTCTGGGATGGAAGGATCATCCCTACGATGCTCTCTTGGACGAGTACGAACCATTTATTACCACCCAGGAAGTAAAAGAAGTCTTTGATAAACTCCAGCCCCGGTTGTCAGAATTGGTTAAAACCATCGCTGCCCATCCCCCCATCAATTCCGAAGTCCTCTCCCGGTCCTATCCCAAGGAAAAACAAGAAGCCCTGGGAAAGGACATCCTGGGAAAAATGGGTTTTGACTGGAACCGGGGGCGATTGGATGTCTCCACCCACCCTTTCTGCACCACCTTAGGGGACGATGATATCCGCCTCACCACCCGGTACGATGAAAACTTTTTCAATATGGCGGTTTATGGAATGATCCATGAAGCTGGTCACGGGCTGTATGAACAAGGCATCGGTACGGAGATACGAGGTACCAGTTTAGCCAAAGGGACCAGCATGGGGATCCACGAGAGCCAAAGCCGCTTCTGGGAAAACATCGTCGGCCGGTCCCTGGGCTTTGTAAATCATTTTTTTCCCGCCCTTCACCAGTATTTTCCCCAAGCTTTGGAGGGCGTGAGTTCTCAGGAATTCTACTCCGCCTTGAATAAGGTTGAACCCTCCTTCATCCGGGTTGAAGCGGACGAGGTGACCTACAGCCTCCATATTATCCTGAGGTTTCGTTTAGAATTAGCCCTCATCGAGGGGTCCCTCCAGGTGAAAGACCTCCCCGATGCCTGGAATCAGGGCTTCCAAGAGCTCTTTGGAATCCGCCCCCCTACCAATGCGGAGGGGTGTCTACAGGATGTGCACTGGTCCATGGGGGGAATAGGCTATTTCCCCACTTATGCCTTAGGGAATCTTTATGCAGCCCAGTGGCGGCACTATATTAAAAAAGATATGGACCTGGAAACCTTGGTCTCCCAGGGTAATTTTGCCCCGATCCTTCAGTGGCTCCGGGATAAAATCCACCGCCACGGTAGTGTCTACAGTGCCCGGGACCTCTGTGTTCTGGTCACGGGAGAACCTTTAAACCCCGAATACTTCCTTCAATACATCCAGGAGAAATATGGATCCCTTTACGGCTTTTAATTTCACCGGCAATTTCGGGAAATACCTGCTCACCCGTTCTGAGTTTTACATTATTTTAGCGGGTTTTTTCTTGGGGACAGCCCTGGCAGCACTTCTTATTAAAAGTCCTCCCACCCCCAAGGGAAAGGAAAAGGCGGCGATCCGAAAAGGCTGGCTGGTTCCTCTCCTCTTCACCGGTTCCTTAGCCTGTGCCTTGTGGGGATTTTTTACCCTGGGGATCCCTGCTCTGGACTGGTATCATCTCTGGGGGATGTTGATCACGTTCGCCCTGGTCTTTTTTATGTTCCGGTTTCCCCGAATCCTAGGAATCCCCCTGGGCGCCGGGGGCCTTCTTTTACTAAGTTTTCTGGTGATGGGATTACAAAACTGGTATCCCATCGCCCTGGGATCCACTGTGGCCCAAGCCCGGCCTTTACCGGAGAACCAATGGGAGATCAGGAAGTCAGGGGGGGCCTCTTTGGTGCCTCAAGACCTCGTACCCGGGGAAATTTGGGTCCTGAATACCCAGGGCTTTTTATCCCTCACCGGGGGACAATGGTGGATAAGCTGGCATTATCCTTCCACAAATTTTTACTTGGAAATGGTACATGGCCTGGCCACTGCGGCGGGTCTTGAGAAAAAAATAACCCTTTCTCCCCCGCCCGCCCCTGTGGTGTACTACCCTTCCCAGCTCCTCTACTCCCAACCCTGG
>CAZUXL010000218.1:0-2421 GCA_964624355.1 uncultured Spirochaetales bacterium | reverse complement strand
TTTATCCTTCATGTACCACCAAGAAAAACTTTCCGCAAAATCCTCGGACCAACTTAGGGTCCCGTAGAGGGAAGCAAAGGGGGAAGCTTTCAATTTTTTATACAAGTCAAGAGCCATGGAAATATCAATTTTCCCACCCAGTCCATATCCAGAATAATTTGAGTCTCCAAGAATATTTTTTTCCACGGTAATATCCCTCAGGTCTTTCCAAATGGTCTCAATAAAGGGAGTTGTTTTTAAAGGGCTAGTGTCCCTTTGAAATTCTTCCACATAAGGGGTGATATGATGATAATAGTCGTAGATATGACTAGCTTCGTGAAGCAGTGCGTGGATTAAGCCGAAATAGTCGCCAGTACAATTGGAATCAAGGAAAAAACCGTCTTTTGGTTTAAAGGACGAATTGTCACGAAAATTAATCCAGTGACTAAGCGAGGTGTTCAGAAGCTTTTTATTAAAATAAAGAACCACGAACATTTCTTTTTTATCGTTGAAAACCACATCGGTCATGGCTCCACTGTCAAAATTATCCACAAAATAGATTTTTGCTACTTTTTCGTCCATCTCGTTTCTATATTTAACGGGTAGAAGGTCAAAATATTCTTGGAAAAGAGCTCTTTCATCAATGGTTGGTTCATAGCCTTCAAATCCAGCCTCCGGAGCCATCTTTTTTATGTATTCCCATACCACTGTGGGCATGGTCCCGAATCGACTGGTTACAGGTTCGCTTAAGGCTGTGGCATAGGTGGATAGTCGCCTTTCTGGCAAGTCTACCCAATGAATCTCCGCTGGGTTGGAGTCACATCCAATCAACAATATGACCAGAGTATAAAATGCCATTTTCATTTAGGATTTTGCCTCTTAAGATTTAGATTTGTCATTTATTAATTAATTAGAGAAAATATTTTAAACCACCTCGGAAGAATGGGCCATCCATGGAGGGGTTTTCATTTAGGATTATTACTTTTCCACCTCCAAATTCCATATCAAGTGTCAATTGAGGTGATATAAAGAATGAAACACCTCCGAATCCATAAATCCCCATACCTTGCATCACACCTCCATATTTCAGAGAGTGAATAAAAACATTTTCCATACCTCCGTAGCAGCGAAAATCTTTCCCTGAGGGTGGAGGTCCCATATGAAGTCTCAGACCATAGGATACAGATAATTGGGCAAGAGATTCGTTGATACCCAGGATGGGTTCGATTCGAAGAACATTTGTGACGGGTAACGAAAGTAGGAGTGTATAAAAGGACGAATTTGAGAAAATACCAGTATTCATACTAAGGGCTACGGTGTCACCTTTAATAATTCCATCCCTAGCCTCGCTAAGCTCATCAGAGAAAATGGGATTCACATTTAAGAAAAGAACTATCAGAGCGGGAAAAAATTTACCCATAAATAATTTCATTAATTCATCTCCGATTTAATATTCACCGTGTTTTCATCCCACGTTACTGTATATTTCATTTTTCTACTGTTCCTGGCCCAATCAGGTTTGGTTGGGTTAGATATAATAACCGCTGCCTCAGGACCAGTTTTTTCAATCATCATATTCCCTGAAACTGAAACTTCTTTTTCTGAGTTGAATGAAAATATAAATTGAACTTCGGCTTTAGAACCCACCTTTAATAGCGCCAGGTTTGGAAAGCTGGGAGAGAATTTTATGGATGAGAAATGGCCGGGGGAGAGTTCAGGACTGGAACATCGTATCTCAGAAATTTCTTTATAGGGGGAAGTGGGGTCAAGAATAATATTCTGCTGAGTTACCACAGAATTTATTTTGTAATTATTTCCCTTTAACAGAAAAGTTTCGAGGGGTTCCTGGATGGTAAAGGTTGGCAGAATAAAGGAATTGAAACCTTTTGATACATATGCTTTATATCCCGTAAAGAACGGCGGAAAAGAAATCTGTTTGTTAATTGAAATAGGAAAGTGCTTATTTTGAATTCGAACATAACTCTGTTTTAACGCAATCCCGCTGGCCTCGCGAAAAAACAAGGGAAGGCCTCCCTCAGGGCTGTGCCCTTCAATATCAGTAAGACCACCCCATCGGGAAGACAGAGGAGTATCACTCAGAAAGACAATACTTAGTTCACGAGAATCTTTCAATTTAAATAGCAGCTGATAATCTCTTCCGTTTATTGCTGTAGTCCAGCTTATGTCGGTTCTAAATGTAGGTCGGTTCTCACGAACTCCATCTGACGAAATATCGAAATTGAAATAATCTTCCTGCGTTTTGTTATGGTAGGTCATTATTACTCTTATCGCAGGATTTCCATCTGGTAATAATTTGTCGAAAACGAAACCTTCAGCAGATTCATAATCCGGATCACCGTCAAAAAAAGAAATAAGATGATAGGGGGCCCTGTAAACTATGGGAAAAAATGGAACTATTATTTTTGATGTTTCTGCATCATC
>CAZUXL010000217.1:0-2519 GCA_964624355.1 uncultured Spirochaetales bacterium | reverse complement strand
CAGAACCCCGGAGCAAAAAACCATCAGTGAAGCAATCCCCAGCGAAGCGCAGGGGAGTATCCCAGAAAGTAAAAGCCCCCAGCAAAGCGAAGGGGATCACTAAAATACACTACCCCAGCGAAGCGCAGGGAAGTCTCCATCAAAGTAAAAGACCCCAGCAAAGCACAGGGGTCCAAACATAAACAAGTCCAGATTTAAAAAACACCAACGTGAACCTTCCCGGAGCGTAGCGAGGGTGACTCCTGGAAGCCGAGATCGAAGCGACGCCCGGAGTTTGCGAAAGCAAATGAGGACGGAAGCAAGAACTCGGCGTACCAGGAGCCAGCCGCAGCAGCTCCCGGAAGGTTCTTATATGTCGCAGTGGCCGGACATACACGCTAGCTCTTGAGCCGCGGTGGTCAAATCATTTTCCTCGTACCGGGTGATTTTAGAAAAATCGATCACAGGGAAATTTGCCGCATTCTTTTCGTAAACTTCCTTGGAAATCTCTTCGTAGGGCATCTGCTCGTACCGGGCGTCCATAGCCGGAAGGAAGGCCATTCCCCCGATCTTATCCTGGTGTTCCCAGATCCACTTTATGATATCGATCACTTCGTCCGGTTGGTAGGTGATGGTCACCGAGGGGTTGTGTTCGGTGTAGTGAACCTTGTTTTGCAGCCAATACTGACATTGTTCCAGGGCTGTGCGGTCGTTCCGAGTGGAGGCTCCCTCTGGGCTTTTTACAGGGAAATGGGCTACCCAGGTGTTGGCATTTTCCGCGGTCTGGCCGTTTTCCGGATCCATGGGTATCCCGGCGTCCTTTAGGACTTTAAATACAGGAGTATGGGCTCCCACCCGGACGTTTCGGGTATAGTAGGGGGCCCATCTAGCATGGAGACCGGAGGCGGAGTTTAGAAGCTGGCTGGAATTACCGGAAGGTTTCACCGCGGTGACCGCCACGCTCTGGGGGATGCCCAGGGTTTTAGCGTACTGACGATTGGTTTCTTCTGCCACGTACCGCAGGCGGCTTTGCACGTCGGGATCCTGGCAGGCGAGGGAGTCCATTTGACCATTGAGATCCACTCCCAGCAGGCGTTCTTCCTCGCAGTTTTGTTTCCAGATGGGGCGGAGTCCGGGGAAATGGGTGGCCATGGATTGGATGGTGCCGATTATAGTCGCCAGTTCCACTTTTTCTCTTAGGGTTTCGAAGGTGTCCCCTGCCCGGGCAATGGCGCTGGAAAGGTTACAGAACTGATAGGGCCGCAGGATGATCTCACCGCAGGGATTGGTACCGAATTCTGCCGCAGCCCGGCGGGAAGGTCGGTTGTCCACCGCCGCTTTCCGGTTGAAAATTCCCGGCTCGCCCCGGCCAGAGGTCACCATGTCCAGAATGAATTGGGTGATTTCCTGCTGAGTCAGGTGTCTTTGGGGCCAGACGGCTGAATTGTTGGCGTTCCATCTCTGGGAATTATTCATCCAGAAGTCCCCATCCTTGCTGTGCTTCATGTCCTTGTCGTCGTAATCGAAGAGGCTGATCATGGCGGTCCGGCGGACTCCCCCGGAAACAGCGGCTCCTCCCACGCTGCACATGATGTCATGGGCGTCCAAACTGGTCATAAAGGACCCCTGGCGGGCTAAAATCCGGCTGCGGGAGAAGGCCAACATCTGGCGAAGGGGCTCGGGACCGGAAGACCGACCACCCTTGATTTTTAATGGAATGCCCGAGGGACGGATTTCGGAATAGTCAAAATCTATATCTTCACCATCGAACCAGGTGGTTAAACCGGTCCTGAGGGCATCCGCCCAACCTTCGGAGGTATCGGCGATGAGATAGGTGGGTTTACGCCCTCCGGTTTGGCGTTTTACCCGGGGCATTTTTTCAATGTACTGTCTTTCCACGGAATAGCCGACCCCACAGCCGTTCATGGAAATGATCAAGGCTTCTACAAAGCTATCCAGGGAATCCACAGGCAGGTAAGAACAGTTGTAAATGGCGATATTGCTCCGGCGAGCGGGATCTCCTGCCATGGCTAAAAGCCGCATGGAGGGCATGACGTCCATGCGTAGGATGCCTGCTTTGATTCGGGCGTACTCGGTTTCCGGGAGTTTATCCTGGGATAGTTCCCGCAGGTAGTCCACAGCCCGGTCCACGGTTTCAATCCAGGTTTCCCGCCGGGTAAGATCGTAGTTGAACCGGCTGTATTTGTCGTAAAACTGGAACTTTTGAAGTTGTGTGGGGAAGTAGGCATCGGATTGGGCAAAGGCTTCTTTGATTTCCTGGGGGACGGGTCTTTCTTTGCGCAAAGTGGCGTGAGCAGCCCGGTACAGGATGTAGGCTTTGGCAGCCTCGTATTCTCCTGCGGCTTGGAGAACCATTTCTGCAATGTCCTGGATCTGTTCCACTGTGGGAATTTCATACTTCGCGGACACCACGTTGATTATACGAGTGGTGAGCTCGTCCACGGGGGGATGCTCTTTTCGACCAATACTGGCGAAGCATTTTTCCAAAGCGGTTTGGATGCGATGGGGTTCAAAATTCT
>CAZUXL010000216.1:0-2604 GCA_964624355.1 uncultured Spirochaetales bacterium | reverse complement strand
GCATCAATCGCCTCGGCATCCATGCCTATGAGCTTGATCTCCCTCTCCAAAATGATATGTAACGGATCGTAAAGTTCCAAATTCCCGATGTTACTCTTAATTGGATATCCCAACTGCTAACCGTACTAAAAACCACCCCATTTTGAGAATCAGAAAAGTCTCCCAAAAATGAAGGGGTAGTTTACCAGGTTCTAGATACCATCAGAGAAAGTTATGAGTATCCAACAGTAAATTCATTTTTCAAACTAAGCCAAAAAACATTTCTCCAACGACTCATCTAAATCATCCCGGATTTTTCCTTTTCCGTCCAAGAGTCCCGGTTTACTTTGGATCTGGGTTGATTTCAGCGGTTGGAGGGTTAGGAGAGGATAGCCATTTTTGGCGATAATCACCTCTTCTTCAGCCAAAGCCCGCTCTATCACCGGGAAAATTGAGTTTTTGCGGCGTGCATATTCACTTGCATGACTTAAATATAAACTAAGGGGAGACTCGTTCAAGAGACAGTAAAAGAATATGCATCATTCATCCCTATTCCCCAAGGTAAAATAGAAGTTGGAGCCTTGTTTCGATCTCTACTGGATAGCAAAATGATTCCATTTTCCCATCGGTAGGATTTTAACCTACCAATCTGGCAAATGAGGATGGGAATTCCGTAATATTAATAGCTTCAGTTAATTTACCCAAAAAAAATCGGGCCCAATGACACTTGAATTATAAACATATCAGTGTTATATATTATTACACTGATCCAACGGAGGTATGTCTTGAATAAGTCCCTTTACTTCTTTTTCCTGACTGTTCTAATTTCATGTGTTTCCCTGGAGGATATCCATACGGCGACACCAAATCTTTCCCAAATACCTGATGGGGTATACGAGGGGAATTTCACCCGGGCGCCAGTGACCGCCGAGGTAAAGGTTACCATGGCCTCAGGAAGAATCACTCTTGTGGAATTACTGAAACACACAACTCTTTTGGGGAAAAACGCCGAAGTTCTGATCGACCAGATCGTCCAGCAGCAAAGCCTCGATCTGGACGCCGTATCTGGGGCTACCCACTCCAGCAAAGTTATTTTAAAGGCCGTGGAGACCGCCCTGGATTCCCGTGGGAGGAATAACTAGATGTTAGAAAAACGTATGGATATCGAGCGCATTACAGTTAGTCTTCTTTGTATATTCTCAGGTATAATTTTAATTTACCTGGCCATCTGTGGCCCCCTCGTCCTGAATATACTCACCTACAAGACCGCAGAAACAGGAATTTTCCAGATCATGGGACAGGATTTGGTGAATCTTTTCCTTCTGAGTTCCTTATTAATCGGGAGTGGGATCACACTATTTCTGAAAAAGAAAATTGCCCTGTTCTTAATCATTTCACACCCCCTTTATCTCATATACTATGTTCTTAGTTATACCGTGGGTTTAGAATGGAGTTCGCCTACTCTCTCGGGAAACAGTGAAAAATATACTTTCTACTTTCTATTCATCCTGATCTCCGCCGTCATTACCCTTTTGTACGCCCTTTCCATCTTTCCACAGACCTACAAAAGTTCTTTCAAAAAGAAATCCCTGGGCGTTTATTCCGGTTTTTATATATTATTTCTCTTTCTCTTTTCTGCCATGTGGTTGGGGGAAATGTCCCAGGTAATGAATTCGGGAACGACGAGGGCTTACGAAGCTGTACCCACGGCGTTTTGGCTTATCCGTATTTTCGACCTGGGATTTACCATTCCCCTGGGATTTCTAAGTTTGTACCTCCTATGGACCCGTCCGAATGAAACCTATGCGGTGCAGTTTCTCTTTTACGGCTTCTTTTTGACCATGATCACCGCCGTTAATTCCATGGGTTGGGTCATGTTTTTTAAACAAGATCCCTTCTTTTTGCTGAGAGATATGTCGGTTTTCTCCGGACTGTGGATCATTGTCTTCGGTGGATTTATTTTTGTCTTGAGAAATTACCAACAGCCAGCCCGGGAGAATTAAAAAAAATTGGGAATCGATGAACGCAAAGAAAGGGACCGATCTCGAATAATAAATCAAATAGTACTGGCGGCAAAAAATATTCTTATGGAAGAGGGCTACGAAGCCCTCTCTGTGAGGAAGATCGCTGGTCGAATCGAGTACTCCACTGGAGTTATTTACCACTATTTTTTAGATAAGGAAGAAATTGTCCGGGCTGTGGCCGAAGAGGGCTATGGCCGCATTTTAAAGGAAATCAATCGAGTGGTCTTCGACCCCGACCAGCCGGTGGAGGGGATAAAAAATTTCTTTTTAGAATACTACCGTGCCATGCTTGAAAACAGAAGTTATGCTAAATTGGCCCTGCTTAGTGATATTGAGGGTATTTTACAAAAAGCTGTCATCCTGGAAAAAGGCATTTCCCAACGATCCACATCCATGGGAATCTTGACAGCCCGTCTTGAAGGAGCCATGGCGAGGGGATTAATAAAAGTAAAAGACCCGGAATTGACGGCCCAACTCCTGTGGACGACCTTTTACGGACTGTTGGCCCGATTGATTTTAGAAAAAAATACACCCCCTGAGCAGCAAAAACGGTTGATGGATGAATTATTCCTTCTGGTGGATTCCTACTTGTTACCCTGAT
>CAZUXL010000215.1:0-2667 GCA_964624355.1 uncultured Spirochaetales bacterium | reverse complement strand
ACTTATAAATGCAGAAAGAGCCGGGAGGAGGGACGCCGGAGAAAGCCGGCTGAAGGGCATTTGAAACCAAAGGTTTCAATTCTGCCCGAAAGCTGGATTTCTCCGAGCTGGGACCCCCTCCCGGCTCTTTCTGCTGTTACCCAGTAAAAGCCGGTGTTATTTTTACACCAGCGTGGGCGACGGATTGGGCGAAGCCGCTAGTGAGCCGACCGACGCGAGGCGCGGAGTGTGCGATGTGCACATGAGCACCGAGCGAGGAAAGGCGATCGACGCGGCGTCGGCCAGGCCTAGCCCTTAAACAATAGCTTTCATGGCGGTCATGTAGCCCCGCAGTACTTTTCCGATGACTTCCACAGGATGGTTGCGGATCTCTTCGTTGACTTTTACCAGCTCTTGGTTATTCACACCCAGATCCTTCAGAACCAGACCTTTACCAATGATATCGGTGTCGACCTTAGCCATGAAATCCTTCAAAAGAGGGCGACAGGCGTTGTCGAAGAGGTAACAGCCGTACTCGGCGGTGTCGGAGATCACCTTGTTCATCTCGTAGAGTTTCTTCCGGGCGATCAGGTTGGCGATCAAAGGAGTCTCGTGGAGGGATTCGTAGTAAGCAGATTCAGGCTTGATTCCTGCGTCCACCATGGTCTCGAAGGCCAATTCCACGCCGGCCTTGATCATGGCTACCATCAAAAGACCCTTGTCGAAGTATTCCTGGTCGGCGATGTCCACATTGCCCGCAGGGGTCTTTTCAAAGGCAGACTGTCCGGTGGCTTCTCTCCAGGCCAGAAGGTTCTTGTCGTCGTTCTTCCAGTCGATCATCATGGTCTTGGAGAACTCACCGGAGATAATGTCGTCCTGGTGTTTCTGGTACAAAGGAGCCATGATGGCTTTCAATTCTTTGGACAGGGCGTTGGCCTTGATCTTGGCGGGGTTGGACAGGCGGTCCATCATCCCGGTGATTCCACCGAACTTCAAAGCCTCGGTGATTCTTTCCCAGCCGAACTGGATGAACTTGGAAACCCAAGCCTTGTCCAATCCCTTCTCCACCATCTTGTCGAAGCACAGCAAAGATCCGGTCTGCTGCATTCCGCAGAGAATGGTCTGCTCACCCATGAGGTCGGACTTTACTTCCGCCACAAAGCTGGACTGGAGCACGCCCGCCCGGCTTCCACCGGTTCCCACAGCCAGAGCCTTGGCATACGCTAGACCCTTACCTTCGCTGTCGTTCACAGGGTGAACCGCGATCAAAGTAGGAATACCGAATCCCCGTTTGTACTCTTCCCAAACCTCGGAACCGGGCCCCTTGGGAGCCATCATCACCACAGTGATGTCGGACCGCACCTGCATTCCCTCTTCCACGATGTTAAAACCGTGGGAGTACCAAAGCACGGAGTTCTTTTTCATCAAAGGCATCACGGCGGTAATCACGCCCGTGTGCTGTTTATCGGGAGTCAGGTTTCCCACAATGTCCGCACCAGGAACCAATTCTTCGTAAGTTCCCACCTTGAAACCCTTCTCGGAAGCATTTTTCCAAGAAGCACTCTTCCCGATGGAATCCTTGCGCAGAGCGTAGCTCACATCCAGACCGGATTCCCGAAGGCACAGACCCTGGTGAAGCCCCTGGGCACCGGCCCCCACGATCACAATCTTCTTGCCCTTAAGCACGGCCACGCCGTCGGAAAACTCGTTCTTGTCCATAAACCGGCACGTGCCCAACTGCATCAGCGCTTCCCGCCAAGCAATGCTGTTAAAATAGTTATTTCCCATGGGTATCTCCTTTATCTATGGGGGGAAGTCTCCCCCTCGCTTCAGCCCTAGGGGCTTCCGCTACCCCCTCTCCGGGGCCCGCCCCGGAACCCGGGGACATAGTACTTCTAACATTTTAACCTTGTTGCGTAAAGTGATATGTTTTCACGGTGTCAATGAAAAATATTCATCATCATTAAAAAAAGAGACAGTTGCCCGTCTCTTTTTCTTTATCAGCCCCAATTGTCCTTGGTTCTAGTTGAGGACACCCGATTTGGCCATGGTCAGGAAGTTGGAGTAATCTTTAAAGATGGATTTCTGATCAACCTTGGTCATGATAATCTTCAATTGTTCCAACAAGTCTGTCCCGTCTTTATCCTTGCGCAGGGCAAAACCCGCCTGCACCGAATCATCCAGAAGACGGTAGTTAATTCCTTTAATCTGAAGCTTCTTGAAGGTGGCCATGGTTGCAGCCCGGGAAAAAATCAGGGCGTCGATTCGTCCCAAGGGAAGCATTTTAGCCAAGGTTTCCAATGTCCCCTCATAAAAGGACGCCTGGGGGATTCCCAGAATCTCCGCAAAAAATTCCTTATTCCCCAACGGAACCCCAATCATTTTCAAGGTCTTAAATTTTTCCGCTGAGATCGTGTCGGGAGAAGTACCATAAATATCCACCACAGCTCCCAGGGACCAGGGAAGATCTTGGGCAAAAACATAAAACTCTTTCGTTTCATTTTGATAGGGAGTATGGCCTATTATGTCAAAATCCCCTTTTTCCAAACCGAATTTAGCCCGGGAGTAAGGCACAATGGTGATATTAAATTTTAAATCCGAGACCTTTTCCAAGGCTCTTAAAAAATTGATGGAATAACCGGTGCCATCTTCATTGATGAGCGGGGGGAAAGGTTCCAAGCCCACTTT
>CAZUXL010000214.1:614-2687 GCA_964624355.1 uncultured Spirochaetales bacterium | reverse complement strand
CCCATGGTCTGGGTTAGACCGGAAATTTGTGTGTGGGGAATGGCTATGCCAGGAGCGATCCTTGTATTGAGCATCATTTCCCTGGTCCAGAGAGTCCTCAAGACCTCATCGGTGTTGATATTCTCCCATTTTGCCAGGGAATTAATAAGCTCTATGAAAAGATCGTTTTTGGTTCTGCTCGCCAAACCCACACGGATATAACGTTCAGAAAAAACCTGGGATAATTTCATCCACACCTCCGTTATTCATTATTTCCGAATCCCTATCCTATTCCTATGCTAATTTAAGTAAATTCGACATAAGAATGGAAGCTACCAATCCCAAAATGGCATAAAACTCGGGGAAAACGGCCAAGACCAGGGTATTACCAAAGGAATTATGGCCCATTCCCATATTCGAGATCCCTGCGGCACAAACCTGACCCATTTTTATGGCCGAGATCATATTTACAATCCCCAAGCCCAAGCCGGCGCCAAAGACCACTGCCCCTTGAAACATGGTCATGTGAGGAGTGACCGCAGCGTTGTAAATAATGAAACCCACAAAGCCGTACAAACCCTGGGTCGCAGGAAGCCCAGAGAGAACTAAGCCCAATCCAAATATTTCCGGGCGTTTCCGGATGGCTCCGATCACCGCATTTCCACCGATCACCAATCCCATGGCCGAACCGGCCCCCGAGAGTCCGAACATCAACGCCAACCCGACGGTGGCCAATAATACTTCCATAGTGATCTCCTTTTATTTCTCTCCCCGCCGAGGTTCCAAGGCCGGGGGTATCTGTTTAATTTCTTTTGTTCTTTTTAAGGGATGGTATTCCAATCCCCCACCGGTAAATTCCACCGATTTATAAAACTCCACAAAGGTCAATCGTAGGGAATGGACGAAAGCAGAAAGCAGGCCTATTCCTAAATTAAGTCCATGACCAATGATGAGTACTGCCACCATGGCCAAATACTGTCCTACGCCAGAACCGGAAACCATCATAAATGCTATATTGTTCACCGCTTCCGCCAACAATCCTCCGGCTAAACCCAGGGCAAACAACCGAAGGTAAGAAAGGATATCCCCCGGCATTCCGGTGACCAATTCATAGAGTTTCCACAAGCCTGTCAAAGGCCGGAGCCAAATCTTGGTTCCATTTTCCAAGCCGTTAAACAGCAATATGAGGGCCACCCCCATCCCAATGAATCCATACCCCACTCCAGGAAGGAACCAGGAAAACCAGTACCCCACGGGGACTGGTCCGATGGAAAATTGGGGTCCCAACAGAGGGAGGGTAGTTACCAATGTACCGAAAAATAAGGAAATGGTTCCTATGGGTTGGAGGGCCCCCAATGGCCCCAAATGTTTAACCTGGTTAATTACCCTTAAAACCAGGCCGAAAAGCACCTGGATCACCCCCAATAAAAGGGGGAGAAGCATGGCGTCGTTCTGCTGTTTGAACCAAGCGATACTGGATAAGGTAGCACTGGTGGAAGAGGGAAAGGCCACTCCCTCTTCCCCTTCCCCGACCTTTAGTCCGAAGTAATCATTGAGAATGATCCCGGAAAAAATCACAGAGATAGAGAAAATAACCCCGAGGATCAAATATGGTCGTAAGTTTGTTTTCTTTAAAAAGAGGAGTCCCGCCACAGCGGCCACAAAGAGGATGACCCCGTACCCCACATCCGCTAAACAAAGCCCAAAAAACAGAGTATAGAAGGGAGCAAAAAACGGAGTCGTATCCAGTTCCCGGTAGTTTGGTAGACTGAAAATCTTCATGATCGGTTCGAAAAGCCGGGTAAATGGATCATTTTTCAGGGAAACGGGCACGTCGTCAGCATGGTCTGGATCGGTCACCAGGGAGACCATGGATAATGCTTTAAGTTTGGAGTGGAGAGTCGACTCATCTTCCTTGGGAAAGAATCCTTCAAGAACCAGAAGTGTTCCCCCTGCGCCCTCCTCCAATGATAGACTGGAAACCTGACGGAGAACCTGATCTGACTCTTTCTGGACTTCCGCTTCCAACCAATCCAGAAACCGGGTCATGTTAATCCGCTCACGGTTCACCAGATCCAGGTCTTTTTCCAGGGT
>CAZUXL010000214.1:0-604 GCA_964624355.1 uncultured Spirochaetales bacterium | reverse complement strand
TTTTTGTGGGACAGCAACTTCGCAGGCTAAAAGCTTTTGAACGTCCTCGGTGATTCGGTCCTGCTGATGGGTTATCACCGCAAAATAAATGCCCCCATCCCACTCCTTAATGTATTTTACCAAGGCCGTTTCCCTGGGAAGTTTCACATAAAAGTTTCTCGCAATAGAACAAAGTGTTACTCTTAATCGATGCTTTCCTAAAGTTTTTATTAATTCGGGATCAAAATCACCGAAGGGTTTTAGAATTTCCACCTCCCGGAGCTTTTCTGACCGCTGATCCATGAGAACTTTATATTTAGCCTCTAGGTCGGAGTAGACTTTTGCCAACTCCAAAGGTGTACCCTCAAAGGTATCTGCTGGGAGATTAGGTTTCCAAGCATTTCTAAAGGCAGTCAGGGAGGAATGGGCAGATCTCAATCTCACTAAATTCCCTTCCAAATTCCCCGTCTTAAGGATCTTTTTGGTTGTCACGTGGACCACACCCAGGTCCTGGAGTTGATCCAGAACCTTTTCTCTATCATCCTTATGGATGATCAGCTGAAGTTTTTTCATGGGGCGAATCATGGGGAGCCTCCGGCTTCTGTGGCATCCATGCGGTCTTTGG
>CAZUXL010000213.1:0-2709 GCA_964624355.1 uncultured Spirochaetales bacterium | reverse complement strand
ATTGGCATTTTGACCGATTTTCCAAAGTTGAAATACTTCGTATCTGGTTTTGTTGGTCTGGGCCCAGACCATGGGAACCGGTGAACTAAGCAGAAGAAGAAATCCAAATCCGGAGATTGGTGAAGGGTTGCCATTCTCTGATTTACCGCCGGTCACGCTGAGGGCTATCCCCACAAGCCCTACCCCTACCCCCGTCCAAAACAGGTAGGAGAGATTTCTTTCGTAAGCTTCAGCTTCTGCAGCCATTTGATTTTCTCCGGCGGACTTCAGGTATTCCACTTCCGAAACTTCCCTGGTGCCCAGGAAGAATTTCACCCGCATCCTATTGGAAAAATCCAGGTTGTTTCCCTGAAGTCTCTGCTCAAAATCCTCCCCGTCAATGGTTATCCTGAACATCTCCACCGGAGGGATTGAGACATCTGACTGGGCTCCCACGGATAGGACGGGCAGAATTAGAAAGAGAATCCAGGAATTTCTCAACCATCTTTTCATATACTGTTTCCAGCTTTATTGACTTCCATGCTCTGAACTTTTGGAAGCATGTTGAGTAAATAATCCTTATTCTCCCAGATCATGACATCAATGACATTTTGGTAGGTGGCAAAATCGGAAATCCTTGTTTTTACATGGGTAAATTCCCTATAGAAGTGTTTGGACTGTACTTTCTTTCCGGACCTGTCATAGATAATAACAGCCATCTCTCCGAGAATGCGGAAGTCGTAAAAATTATACCATTTACCGAGGCGAATATCAGGAAAATCAAAGTCCAACACCATGTAGTACTTGTCTTGAGAAGACTTGTTTAGGACTTCTAAAGTTGAGGAATCCATCTGATCGGGTTCGGAATCTGTAACCACGATTCCATTAGCGATACTATAGTGATATTTGCTGGGTTGAATGCCCCTTGACTGCATTTGAGAATACCACTCTATCCTTTGTTCTGGTGACAAAGAAAAGGGGACAACATTAATTCCAATCTTTTCGTTGATGGCAGCTATCACGAAATTCCCATTATCCAAGGTCATATGATAGGTGGTAACAGTCTCGCCGTTATTTGTGGACCACGTGGCATCGCTCATATCTACTTGGACGCTTGCAAGGGAAACATCTTCGGAACTGGGAGAAATATTTCCTTCGGCTGCATGGTATCTCACTACCCCGGTGGAGATGCAGGATGTAATAAGGAAAAAACAGGGAATAAGGAAAACTATATTTTTTTTCATTTGATACCTCAGAAGTCTGCAATCATGGTTAAATTACTGGACCTGGGATTAAATACTTGGCTAACCCAGCCAGATTCCAGATATATTGTTATTGTCATCTGATTGCTGATTTGTTTCGAAACTAAAACAGCATTGCTACTGATTTCTGCCATGAGCGTGGTTTCCCAATGATCTTTGAGCACCCGGACCAACGGAACGCTTATTCCGAATATCCATCCACTTCGTCTCTCATCCCCCACATTCAAGAGATTTCCCATATAAACACCCAAGAGGGAAAAGATCTCCGTCTCGATTCCGTACCCCACACCGAGGGAAGCATTGGAGAGTACCTTGCCCCAAGCTTTTACCGACACATCGATCAGAGGCCCGATTGAAGCGCCCGCCCGCAAGCCCAACAGACCACCGGAAAGAGAAATTGTCGGTTCATCGTAAGCATAGGGGTCGGGACTTTCAATTTTGTAGGAGTCCATAACATACCCGGCTAATCCGGAGAGTCTATAGGTAAAGACACTTCCCTGGAGCTCGGAAGCACTAGCCGGTATGAGCAATCCGATCATCATCATAAAGGTAAAAAATATTCGCATGGGGGGCAAAATACCACACAGATTCTAATCAGTCAACGTTAACTATTTCTGGAAAAAAACACCAGGGAGTAAGTTATAATCCTTAAAATAATCCTATCCTTATTTAAGGATGGTCCAACCGGTCTAGTCTAACCGCCCCAGGGGCGCGGAGGGCCCGCCAGGGGTCCACGCCATGGGCGAGGACGGGAGCGGCCAGCGAACCCCGAAGCCGACCCGGTGCTGCCCCAGGCAGCAGAGGCCCAAAAACAAAAAAGTCCCACCCCCTAGGGACTGGAACTTCTAACCTTAATAGACAATAAAGCGGGGTAGAACTTAGCGGGGGGCCTGATGACCGATTCCCCCTATGTCCTTTTTCCCTTTTTCTTACTGCCCTCTTATGTAATTCTTCATATTATTTCGAAGGAAATTCGACAATTCCACTATGGCCACCCTCTCCTGCTTCATGGAATCCCGGTACCGCACGGTGACACTTTGGTCTTCCTTGGTTTGGTAATCCACAGTCAGACAATAAGGGGTCCCGATCTCGTCCTGGCGGCGGTAGTTTTTGCCGATGTTTCCAGTGGGTTCCAGCATGGTCGCAAAATCTTCCCGCAGGCCTTTTTCGATCTCCTGGGCAAGTTCCAACAAACCGTCTTTTTTCACCACGGCCATGACCGCTACTTTCACTGGGGCCACATAGGGGTGGAAGTGCATCACCGTGCGCACGTCCCCTTCTCCCAAGGTCTCTTCTTCGTAGGCGTCGGTGAGGACCATAAGGACGCTCCGAGTAAGTCCAGCGGAGGTTTCAATCACGAAGGGAAGGTATTTTTCCTTGGATTCCTGGTCCAGGTACTCCATGTTTTCCTTGGAGAATTCCTGGTGGCGCCGTAGGTCGTAATCGCTTCTAGAATGGATTCCTTCCA
>CAZUXL010000212.1:0-2755 GCA_964624355.1 uncultured Spirochaetales bacterium | reverse complement strand
CTCAAACTTCCCAATGCCGCAAGAAAAAATCCCAAAGGCTTCATTTTTATCTCCTTATTTTTTTTACTCTAATAACAGTGTATCTCTTAATTTCTACCTTACAAGTTGTAGAAAGTGTCTAGAATCTTTGAGTTCTGATTTTTGGATAAAACTACGCTAAAATATCGAAGACCTGGAAAATAAAACTCACAGGAACACAAAATAATCGCTATTTCCTACGAAATTTAACATCCGCAAAGGTTTCAGGCCTATATAATTTAATGTAATTATATACACTGTAATGAAATAATAAAACTCAAAGATTCGAGACACTAATCCGGTTTTAACCCTCATCCCCCATAATTCTTCCTCCCCTTTCCTTTCCCCATCCCCCCATGCTATCTTTCTCCCATGACACTAAAAAACTTTATGTTCACCATTGGGTACCAGGGCGACTCGGCTTTGGTGGATCGAGCCAATTTGGAAAAATATGGCAACATGGAAGAATCCGAGCTTTTAACTGCGGGTCTTTATAAACCAGCCTTCAGTCGGGCACTCTACAAAGAGGATCAAGAAGGAATGGAGAGGGTCTTGAGTTCTTACAATAGTAAAACTCCCCAGAAATATAAAAACCTAGAGGAAATTAAAAAAGCTTTTGGAGTTTTTTCTGTTCCCCAGAATATTACCAAGACCATTTTTCTATAAAATTCTTTTCTATTGACCAGCCCTGTCTCCTGTGGTACTTTTTTCAGAGTATTTTAAACCTTAAAAGGAAGTTTTATGAACGTTTTGAGCCTTTTCCTGCCCATGTTGCAGGGTGTACCAGGTCTGTCCCTGGATAATAATTCCATAATGTCCATCGTCATGATCGTAGGATTTATCGCCATTTTTTATTTTCTGATCATCAGACCTCAAAATAAACGTCAGAAAGAAACCGAAAAAATGTTGAATGAGATTAAGAAAGGTGATCCCGTGGTGACCATCGGGGGATGTCACGGTACCGTGTATTCTGTGGATGGCGATACCGTGGTGATCAAAGTTGATGACAACACCAAGTTGAAGTTCAACAAGTCTGCCGTGGCTACCGTGGGTGATAAATCCAAGGTTGCTGAAACTAAACTTGCCGAAACTCCCGCTGAGAAAAAATAAACAAAACTTTTCGGAGACTGAACGATGAGCAAAGCCATGCGCTTAACCATATTGCTCCTTCTGACGGCTTTTTCAGCCTTAGTGCTGAAAGACACTGTCGTTTGGAACTATTTTATTCCTCAGGACCAGCAAAAACTAGCCCTGAAATCCAGAGAAGACATCCGGGATTATTCCCAGGAATCCGCAAAGACTGCTTTGGCCGCCCTCAAGGAAATGCTGAAAGCCGATCCCGCTGCCCCTCTCCCTGCGCAATACAACTCTTTAATCGACACCGCCAAACAGTACTACGAATGGGATGCCAAACCTTTCCCATCCACTTGGAACCTGGCCACTGTTCTGGGATCTTTTCCCCAGGATAAAGACAAAGAAATCCTGAAAAAGCTGGAAGTCATATTCCGGGAACAGGTTTTGGCCATCAAATCCACCCAGAGTAATATTCTAAAACTCGGTTTGGACCTTCAGGGCGGTATGTCTGTAACCATTCAGGCCGATCTGCGAGCTTTGGAAGAGAAACAAGGAAGAGCCTTGGATGCCAAGGAGAAAGAGGACGCCATTGGGCGGACTCTGGAAATCCTGACCACCCGAATCGACAGTTTTGGTCTGACCGAGCCCCAGATTAAACGGGAACCCAACGGTAACCGGATTTTCGTGGATATTCCCGGGGAGCCAGATAAGAACATTGTGGATTCCTTCCTCCGGGGCAAGGGAAGCCTGTCCTTCAATATTGTGGATGATGAAGCTACTACCGCTGTTCGGCAATACATGGCGGTGAATCCAGACGTGGTGATTGATCCTTTGACCAAGGTGCCTGTGGTCCCCGCAGAGATTCTTCCTGCTGGCCGCATTATCCGGATCTACTACAAAAAAGACGCCTACGGCTTGGATCAGAGGGTGGGGCCTGTGGTTCTCTATACCGAAGATCAGTATACCTTGGACGGACAGTATATTGAATCCGCCAGACCCGACCGACACAATGTGACCAACCAACCCATCGTTTCCTTTAAGTTGAACCCCCAGGGTGCTGAGCGGTTTGCGGCTATGACCAAGGAAAATGTGAACAAATCCATGGCTGTGGTTATGGACGATAGGATCCGGGCTTCTGCGGTTATCCGACAGGCCATCACCGGCGGTAGCGTCATGATCGAAGGGTTCAGTCAAGCTGAAGCCGACGATTTGGCGAAGATCCTGCGAACTGGTGCTCTTCCTGTGGAGATGATTGTCCAGTCCGTGGAAAGTATCGGTGCCTCCCTGGGTAAAGATGCCTTGAACTCCGCCATCCAGGCCGCCATGTGGGCTCTGCTCTCGGTGATCCTGTTTATGGTGGTTTATTACAAAGGTGCTGGGTTGAACGCCATTGTAGCCTTGAGCTTTAACATCTTCTTCTTGATCGCCGTCCTCGCGGGTTTCAAACTCACCCTGACTATGACCTCTATCGCCGGTCTTATTTTGACCATCGGTATGGCGGTGGATGCCAATGTGATTATTTTTGAACGAATCAAGGAAGAGTACCTCACCGGAAAGTCCGCAGCAGCTTCCATAAAAGCTGGTTACGATAAAGCCTTCTGGACGATCTTGGACTCCAATATTACCACCCTAATTGCGGCAGTTCTCCTGAGCTTCATGGGAA
>CAZUXL010000211.1:543-2785 GCA_964624355.1 uncultured Spirochaetales bacterium | reverse complement strand
ATGGCAGGCTCCTCGGAAAAACCAGCTAGTACCGCCTGATCAAAAACCATGGGGGACTGGCAGGACAGGAGGATTAAGGGAAGAAAAACGGTCAATAACAAGGATCGGATTTTCATGATAGCTCCTTTTTTTACATCGTTTTTGAATATTAGCACGTGCTAATTAATTCGTAAAGACTTATTTTCCAGAAAATGATATTATTTACGGGGAGATAACTTGTGACTATCGATCAAGCCGAAATCGCCAGAATAACCGGTTTATCCCGGCAGACCGTGTCTTTGGCCGTAAACCATCCGGAAAAGCTGAGACACGACACCCTAGAAAAGATAACCGCGGTCATGAAGGAAACAGGCTACTTCCCGAACCAAAGCGCCCGCAATTTCAAACAGGGCAAGTCTTTCACCATAGGGATGGTCTTCCGTATTCTATCGGACCAGAGTTATATGCGTCCTTTTCTAGCCCAGACCTTGAAGGGACTCCATGAAGAAGCTGCGGTCTTTGGTTATGGGGTCCGGTTCCAGGTAATAAAAGATACTTCTGAAATAGAACCACTGCTCCGTTCCCGATCGGTGGACGGGGTCATCTGTGGGACTTTTTTGGCCGAAAGGGACAAACCCCTTTTCCTTAGCCTGCAAAAGAGCGGACTCCCCTTCGTTCTGAACTCTTACGATGGATCCTTCCCCGGGGTAGAAATGGATCATGCCCAGGGTTTTAATCAGGGAACCCGCAGGTTGATTTCCTCAGGACGCCGGCGTCTGGCCTACCTGGGGGGTGGGCTGGATCAGGAATTCAACCGCAGAAAGTTCGACGGGTTCCGCCAAGCCCTTGGGGAATCCGGATTACCTCTGAATCCCAGCCTTATCCGCCATGATTGCTGGACAATGGAACACGGAGTCTTCGCAGTCCAAGATCTTGTAAAAAACGGTCTGGATTGTGACGGGATTCTGGCCGCAGACGGGGATCTTTTAGCCCTGGGGGTTTTAAACGAACTAAGACGAGCCGGTGTAAGGGTACCGGAACAGGTTTCCTTGGTAGCCGCTGACGGGTCTCTTTACACCCAATGCTCCGATCCTGTCCTCTCCTCCGTGGTCGCCCCCTACGAAGAAAGGGCCAGGCACTCGGTCCGGATGCTGGTGGACATTCTCTCAGGAGGCCAGGGCCCCCGGTTTATTCTCCTGCCTATGGGCTTCCAGGAAGGCTCAAGTTTGTAAGGAGGTCCGCTAAAAACTACTACGGCGGTTTCCTAGGACGCAAAAACTTCTGACGTTTGCATTCTGACTTTTGCAAAAGGCTCTTAAAACTCAAACGTAATACCTGCACTCCTGGACCTATGCCTGACAGATATTCATTTCTTGCCACCCAGCCGGGGGATTTCGTGGTTCCCTTCACAATAGTTTAAGGCTCTTATTGGATTTCAATCACATTTACCCTGTACCCTGCGATGTCAGGCTTTGCCTGGTCAAATTGGTATAGAACGAAAGCCGTCCTTTTCTGGCCAGGTAGGAAGGAGGAATCACTGATGCTTACCCCGTAGGTTTCTTGCGCCCCCATCACAACTCCCGCCCGGTTGTACCAGTCCACCCGTAGCTTGAGCAGGTCAATACTCCTGGTACCTGTGTTAGTCAAAACAAAAACTAGGTGATAGTAGGATGTGTCGAAGCTGGGGGATAGGGTGTTTTCCCGCTCGACCATGGACAGGTGGACGTCGGGGGGGATGGGTATCGGCCAAGTGAGGTCTTTCTCCGGGTAGGTCACCGTAGCCGCTAGGAAGCCCTCCTTCCGGATGTAGCTGATCTGCACCTCAGCCCGGCGAATATCCGGCAGGGGTTCTTTTCGGTAAATCAAAAGGTTGGCCGGGAGTGTTTCCCCCGGCAGAAGTCCCGGCTGATAATCCGCCAGGGCGTCCATCATCCCGGTATATCGCGCCTCTCCCGAATCATCCCTGAGGGTTACCAGCAGGGAAAGCTCCTTCACGGTGACAGCGTCTACTCCCAGATCCAACTTCAGGACGTAGGAAAATGAATCCTCATAGGGCGTCAGTACAGACTCCCGGATCTCGAAGTGAAAAGACGGGGTCACCTCATCCTGGATAAATTCCACCGGAAGTTCCCGCTTCTCCATCAGTCCTGAAAGACCAACGGAAGCCGGCAGAGAGGCCTCGGCCACCATGGAGCCCGAGGGCGTCTCCGAGGATCCCACAGGGGAGTATAAAAAAAACAGAACCGTCAGAATTACGCCTGCG
>CAZUXL010000211.1:0-533 GCA_964624355.1 uncultured Spirochaetales bacterium | reverse complement strand
CCCCCTGACTAGCTGTTCAAGTTTATTTATTTTCTGGAGAAGACCGTAAGCTTCGGGATGTTCAGGAGCCGTCTGGATGCACTCTTTGAGAAGCTGTTCGGCCCTTTTCAGATCGGCCGGGAGCTTTTCATGATATCCCCGCCGGTAAAAGGCATCTGCCAGCTCATAGCGGAGTTCTGTTTCCAGGGGACTCATGGCCAGGGCGTTCTCCAATTCGGAAACCGCCTCGTCCCAGCATTCGTGGGCCAGTAAATTCCGGGCTCTCACCCGATGCTGTCCCACGATGCCGTCTATTTCCTGTAAATCCCTTTCACTGATGCCTAATTCCAGGGCTATGGTCCGCAGATCCTCCGGTGCTACCCCCTTCTGGTCTTTCATCAGGAGTATTTTTTCTAGGTAATTTTTAAGCAGTTCCTCTTTCACGTCCATAAAAGAAACCTTAATCGATCCCTCGCAATAGTCAATCCTTTGAGTACGATATCGACGCCACGGTGAAGATCGCCCGGGACATCAAAGTCAAAGGTTTCCTCAAC
>CAZUXL010000210.1:0-2821 GCA_964624355.1 uncultured Spirochaetales bacterium | reverse complement strand
CCCCCGGTGTCTCTCCGGGCGGCGGTCACTGTTACATTGGTATTGGTCCAGGTGGTGGGGTTTCCAATGACAGTCAGGGTAGGAGGACTATTGTCAATATTAGTGACAGTCCACGAGGCTACGTTACTAGAATTACCCGCATTATCTTTTACTTTAAACCAGACAGTTGTATCATTGGTGGCTACACTGACAGATTTCACCGAACTGGGAATAGACCAGTCACCTGAACCAACTTTGTATTGCCAGCTAGACTCATTTACTTCTGATCCACCGGTGTCTGTAGCAGTGGCGGTAACGGTTACGGTACCGTTGGTCGGGGATTCAGGGGAAGGGATAATGCTTATTTCAGGAATAATTCCATCGAAAAAATAAAAATTAGGAACCTGTACGGGGACATAACTACTAGTGGTGGTTCCATTACCTAACTGACCATAACCATTATACCCCCAGGCCCAGAGGATCCCGTCACTTTTAATAGCAAAGGTGCTGTCATTACCCACGACCACTGAAGCCACTCCGGTTAACACCTTTACGGGGACAGAACTATTACCGATGCTGCCTTTACCTAACCGACCACTACCATTATTCCCCCAGGCCCAGAGGGTCCCGTCACTTTTAATAGCAAAGGTGCTGGTCCAACCCACGACCACTGAAGCCACTCCGGTTAAAACCTGTACGGGGACATAACTACTAGTGGTGGTTCCATTACCTAACTGACCACTACCATTATTCCCCCAGGCCCAGAGGGTCCCGTCATTTTTAACAGCAAGAGTAAGAACATTTCCCGCTACTAAATTCATAACCTCAGCTGCCAAAGTGGTAATAGAAATTAGAGTGAAAGACAATATCATTAAAAATATCGCAATTATTTTCATCATACCCTACTCCCCCAACCCATTAAAAGGAAACCACACCGACTGGCTATTTCCCCAAAGGTCCACCACCTGAAGCTGGTACAGCTTCCCCTCTTGGTAGGCCCACCGGACCACCTCGCTGCGGGACCCATAGATCTCTTGAACAGCCTCCAGGCTAACTTCACTGGAAGGAAGGGACTCCCCCTCCTCCCAGACATTGATAGTCCTCCATCCGGGGAGGGCCAAGGACCGCCCGACAGGGGAGGTCACCGTAGTTTTAAGGGTATTAAATTCTTTCTGAAGAGGTTCCACCTGGAGGGTCGGAATATCTCCCTTAATCCACTGGATCTGGATCTTTTTAGTTGCGAGAGGATTTCCAAAGGGGGATTTCAGGGCTTCACTATGAGTTAGGTCCCAATCCAGAATTTCCTGCACCCCAAAGGAGTACTCAAAATCACCCCAAACAACCTTGTCTTGAGAGAAGGACAGCAAAAACTCTTGCCTCTGAACAGAAGAACCAGCCTCCAGAGTTTTCGTTTCATTTTGAAAGCTCACAGAGGCTCGAACACTCAGGGGAGTACTAGTCAGGGAGTATTCATCCCGACCCGTGAGAGATTTGTAGACCTCTCGGAGAGGCAGGTTGCCGCTTACTTCCGAGAGAATCCAGACAACTTTGACCGGATTGTCAGCCTTGATCCGTAGGACATTCACCTCATCCGGCGACCCGGCATAAAAAACGTAGTTAATATACTCCTGGACCGCATTTCCCGGCTCGCCCCACAATTCCAGGGTCGCTGTGCCCTGGTTGTAGGGGTTATCCATGGTTTTAGAATAGATTTTTTGGTCCTGGGCTCCCAATGATAGGGTGATATAAAGACTTATCAAAAGAAAAGTGAGTTGTTTTTTCATATTATTGTCCTTCTCCCAGCCAGGGAGACTCCAGATCGTAGGGATTACTTTGGGCGATGAGTTGCAGGGTTTTTGGGTCCAATTTCCAGGTTTTCTGTGTATCCAGGTCTGTGAGTATCCAGTTTCCCTGGGTTAACTTGAAAGAGACGCGTTTGGTTTCCTTTGGAAGATCCCCCGCCTTGTCGAAGGTGACAAAACTTTGAGTTGAGACATCCACCCTCCAGAGGGCCACAGAGGTATCATTTTTAAGCACACTCCAGATTCGAAATCCGTTTTCATTGGTTAACACATCACTAACGAAGAGTTTTTCCCCTGGTAGGGTTAATGTCCAGTTCCGCAGGGGGGCGATTCCCAAGGAGTCGGTCACCACACCGGAAAATCCTTCCGGGACAGCCCAAGTAAACAGAGCTTTTTCCCCGGATGAACCGGTCCACCAGCCCTGTGGTTCATCGCCCAGGGGTAGAATTTTCATATCGTCCGGGGTGGTTCCTGTCCAGGTCCACAAGGCTGCATCCTGACCGGTTTGGAGCAGAACCCCCGAACCGCCATTCCCAGGACGGGTGAATATAATATTCACATCCAGAGCCTGAGGGGATAAGGCGGAGGTCGGCTGAGGACCCCAGGCTTCCAATCGCCCCCGAGAAAAGGTCCACACCAAAGGCTTCCACCCCTGGTCAGACCGTAAAGCAGCGATAAAAGTCCACTGCGCCCCCGTTCCCCCGGAATCCCGATAGGTTTGGAGAATGACCCCGGTATTAGGATCCAAATCGGTGGTATCCAGGATGGAAGCCCCTGAAACGGTAGTCTTGGTAGAAATTTCCTTTGCGGTCCACAACCAGCCGGTCAGGGCCCCTTTTTCAGCTTCTAATATTTCGTACCCCAGGATTTTTTCCCCGGAAGCTGCAGAAAGCCAGGGATTCCCATCCCAAAGTTCCAGCCCCCCCCAGACTTCCTTGAGCAGGTACACCCCCTGAGTGTGGGAGGTATCGGAGGCCACCACAGCTAGCCCCTTCTCTCTCGAGGGCAATACCAGAGTTTTAAGGGATTTCTGGTCTGTT
>CAZUXL010000209.1:0-2823 GCA_964624355.1 uncultured Spirochaetales bacterium | reverse complement strand
CTAATTTCTGGATGGCTTAGGAAACTCAAGGATTCTGGACACTGGCTAAAGATTTTCCCTGAAGAACTCTATGGTACGGTTCCAAGCTTGCGTGTAGTTCTTAGAAATGTTGTGATCGTCCCCAGTGTACTCATAGTAAGTCACAGTTTTCCCAGCTGCTTTCAGGGCTGTGTTCAAACTCCGGGAAAGTTCCACGGGAACGCTAATGTCCCCTTGGGCATGCTGGATCTCCACCGGTGCCTGAATGAAATCCAGAAACCTGTGGGGCTCAATACCCCGGTAAAAATCGGGATTATCCTTAGGCAGTCCATGGAGAATGGTAAAGGCGTTGGGAACCCGCATGAATCGAATTTTGGCATTCCAGGTTTCCAGCATGTCTTGATAGCTCCCCACCACCCCGGCCCAGAGGGAAGCGGCCTTAATATCCTGGGTGATGACCAAGACCCGCAGCCCCGTCTCCCCACCGTTGGAATGCCCCCAGTATCCTATTCGCCCCGGATCCACCTCCGGTGTGTTTTTCAAAAAAGAAATGGCCGACAGTACATCCAGAGTAAAAACTTCGGAAAAATGGGCGTTGCCGCTCCCTTCCGAGCGTCCATGACCCCGGAGGTCCGGCTTGAAGGTGATAAATCCGCTTCTGGCCAAAGTTGCCTGGTACCCCGCATAACTTTTGGTGGTGGAGTATTGTGCTGGGGGAATGTACCCATGAACAAAAACCACAGCGGGAAAACCCTTAGCGGGCTGCAGTCCCAGGGGAATCGTAAGCAGTCCATAGATTTTAATACCCTCGGAGAGATAAGAAACAATTTGCTGTCTATAATTCGTGCCATTGGGAAGATTTTGATCCACCACAAATGCCCCCCCGGTAAACGTCCTTTCCCGAAGTGCTAATATATCCAAGGAGCTGCCCTGCGCCCCCAAATTCGGCACGAAACACAGTACAAATAGGATAAATCCGATAACTCTTGGTTCACTACTCATGCCGGCTAATATAAGACTTTTTCCAAGAAAATCCAAAAAAAACACCCCGAACCCTGCGGTCTCAGCGAGAAACCCTCTCCAGGGTACCAACTCCTCCCTCAGACAGGGTAAACGCTAGGTCAGAGGGAGCAAGTCCGCCTTCGGACATAGTAAAAAGCACCTCAGACCGGGGACGAGTGCCTTCAGAGATATTACCATGGTATCTCCGACAGGGTAAAAGCTCTCTCTGAGGTACTAAAAGGTACCTCAGACATGGTAATAGGCTCTGTCTGAGAGAGAAAAATCCCCCTCGACAACCATGCGCCGAAGCGTGAAAAAACCTTAAACCCCTGTCGTTTTGAAGCCATCTTGGGGAAGATCAATTATAATAGGTGCTAACAGTTTCAAAAATATTTTTCTTCAGGAGGATGCAAGATGGCAAACAAAAATAAAACCCTGGAAACGGAAGTTCCCGTCATGGATTTCTTGAACTCCTATGTGGATTCACACCAAAAGAAAGAGGACAGTTTGGCCCTCATGGGGATCATGCGGGACTTAACCGGTTTCGAGTCCAAAATGTGGGGCCCCACGATTATTGGATTTGGAAGTTATCACTACAAATATGAATCCGGCCACGAAGGGGATGCCCCGATGATAGGATTCTCACCCCGGAAAGCCGCCTTTTCCCTTTACATCCATTCACAGACCGAAAGTAGTGCTGAACTGCTCCAGAAATTAGGAAAATATAAAATAAGTAAAGCCTGTATCTATATAAAAAAACTTGCAGATATCGACGTTTCCATCTTAAAAGCCCTTTGTATTGAAACAATAAAGTACCTTCAGGAGCATCATGAGTGTGCTTGTAGGATAGAGTAGAAATATTTCAAACGTACTCTAGTCTCCAAACGAAGTTGAGATACCCTGGAAAATCTAAAACCTTTGAGTCATTGCGCCCTTGCATGAAAGAATTCTTAATTATCACTCCCCGGTTTTCTGATTCTTCATCCATCCCAAGGGGTCTTTTTCATCCTTAGGCATTTTTTTTAAGGCCTCCAGCATGGTTACCAGGTTACTTCCCTGGGCCTCATAAAAGGATTGAAACTCCCCCTGACCGGAATTGTAGTTCCGGTAGGTCATGAGGTAGGCGTTGTTGATAGGACGCTGTGAAAATCCTTTGTAATTGTCCGTGAGGTACCGGGCGGAATAGGTATCACCAAATTCTTTTTGGAAGTTCTGGATTTCCAGGTCTTTTTCCTGGAGTTTTTTCTCCCGGTCCCATTGGGAGTTTTTGTAAATGAGGTCCAAGCTTAAATAAAGCCTGTGAAGATCCTCTCTAAAGGTATCAGAGTCCGCATCTTCCGCCTGGGCAGATTTAATGAGGGGACTGTCCTCTCCATGGGTGGCTTTCAAATACTCCAAAGCCCCGTGCATTCCCACAAACATGGCCAAGTTTTCATTGAAATCCCCCTGACCATTCAGAAATATAGTGGCATGGGTCATCTCGTGGATGAGAAGTTCAGCGGTCCGAAACTCGCTATACCCGGTCATGTAGGAAAACAGGGGATCGGAGAACCAACCCAGGGTGGAAAAGGCATCTACCCCCCGGATCATCACATCTTGGTTCAAGGCTTTAAGCCTTGCCCCCTCTTCCTCCGCCTCTTTCCGGTCAAAAAAACCTTGGTAGGGCATCTTCCCCAGAAAGGGATAATCCCAGAGGTACTGGTCAAAGGAATCGGAAGCGCAAGCTGAAACCACATCGGCTAAGTAGGGTTTTTGTGTGCGGATAAAGGTGGTGTAGTTTTTGTTTTCCTTCATTCCCAATTTCTCCAGGGCAAATTTCCTGACACTTTGGGCTCTCTCAAT
>CAZUXL010000208.1:750-2845 GCA_964624355.1 uncultured Spirochaetales bacterium | reverse complement strand
AGGCCTCCGGGGTGAACATGATCGACCACGCGGTGCGGATCTGGAACGGGGAGGACTTGAAAAAACAAGGGCTCGTCGGGGCCGATGGGGTGGGCGTGGGATCCTGCAAAGTGGGCTGGGCTGTGAAAGAAGCGGTGTTCTCCTTCGACCGGTTTGCCGACCTGGACCCCCTCTTAGGACCAGAGATGAAATCCACCGGGGAGGCCATGGGAACCGGTGAGACCTTCGGGGAAGCCTATTCCAAAGCCCAGGCTGCGGTGAATAATCATCTTCCAGTGGAAGGGACCGTGTTCGTCTCGGTTCACGATGCGGATAAGCCCACCATTCTCCCGGTGATCAAAGAACTGGTCACCTTGGGATTTGCCATCAGTGCCACCCGGGGAACCGCCGAGTTCCTGGAAGAGAATGGCATCAAGGCAGAAATTATCAAGAAATACAATCAAGGCAGTCCCAACGCCATCGAGTATCTGCGAAGCGGAAAGGTGAACCTTTTGATCAACACCCCCAAAGGCCGGTACTCCGTGGCCGACGATGGGTACATGCGGATCGAAGCCGTGCGCCGAAAAGTCTGCTACACCACCACTGTTTCCGCCGCCGAGGCCGCCGTGGAAGGGATCAAGTACCTGCGCCGGAAGGAATACATAAGCAGGCCCATGCCGAATACCTACGGACCGTTGAATTATTAAATCACCCTCGCTACGCTTTGAGACAAGTTCAGGGATGGGGGATGGGGTGCCGATCGGAAAAATGAACTATCAGTTTATCAGTTTGTTGGGTGAGGCCCTTAATTGATTCCAGGAGGAACAGGATGAAGTGCTTTAAATTGTTTGTGGGGATTCTGGCATCCTTGATTCTAAATTCCTGCGTATCAACCCTCACAGGACCGGCAGTTGGCAGCTTTAGGTACGGCGGTTATTCCATAACTTTCGCCGATGATGCCCAGATACCTCTCCGAAAGTCGGAAGGTAATTCATTCGTTCAGCTTACAGTAAACGGAGTCACCGGTTGGTACCGATTCGACCCTGAAGACGATTTCACCATGGTTGATCGGGATAATCCAATAATGAAGGACGCAGTGGATCCAAAAACTGGCGGACCCCTAGTTCAAAAGTTGAGTTTTGATTTAGCAGGAATAAAGGTCTGGGATGCAGGCTTTTTCAAAGCGGATAACTATCTAGTAACCGTTTATGATGCCGAAGAACAGGGATCTCCCGTACTGCCAGGCGAAACAATAGCTGGATCCATTGGAAGGGACGTCTTTATGGGCTTCTTAATTACCGAAGATGGTGATAGGTTGATCCTAAACAAGGGATACAAGTCAGCACAAAAACCGAAATTAAAATTGGGATTCAACATCTTTCTACCTCTACTGAAGAAAGATTTGGATGCTAAAATCCTTGCATATCACTTTAGTACCCATGGATTTACATCTCCTGAATCCTATTTCCCCCCAACGATGTTTGTTAGTTATGCCGGCCTAAATATTTTAAGTACGACCCCGTTAAACCTTTTCTCTGGAAATTCTGTCACTAAATTCTCCATGGTCATGGAAGATTACAGGCAACTCAAGTACCCTCAGGTGGTACCTGTAAAGATCTCGCTGGATAAACTTTTGTCAGGTGAAGACATTTATACTGTCGCAGTTCGGGAAGGAATAAAAGTTTCAGGTCTATCCCAGGGATGGGTTAGGCTAAAATACGTGGATTTGATTGAAGACCAGTTATTGTTCTTAGTAGCCGTAGCTAAAGAACATTATTAATTTCTGAGGCCTTTACGGTTCTTCCCAAATTGGTTTACTATCCCACATTGAAAAAAGTTCTGCTCGTGGGTGTTTGCGGTGGTTTCGGTTTCCACCGATGGTTTTAAAGTAAAATCACAGTTCTATCTCCTGGACCTGATGGTCTCCCCAAGGATCCAAGCCACCGGAGTCACCCTCTTCCGATCCGGTCTTCGGAGAACCAGGTGTAAAGTATTTCAAATATATCGCCTTGATAACCACAGCCCATTAGGAGAAAGAAAATGATTAAAGTCACCAACGCAGAGCTGGAAGTCCTTTCCATGGGAGCCGACCGGCAGCTGGTCAAAGTGTGGCGGG
>CAZUXL010000208.1:0-740 GCA_964624355.1 uncultured Spirochaetales bacterium | reverse complement strand
AAAGTTTGCTCAGGTTCTTCTAGAAAAAAAAATTATTAACCAAGAATCGAGCGGACCTTATACTCAGTTGGAGCCACTTCGGGTTTTCAGTGGAAAGTGAAACCCGACTGAGGACCCAGGCGGATCGGGAGGCTTTGGGACAGTTGTTGTGCATACTAAATTAGTCTTAATAAGCTTTCAGGGGTTTCTATTCTGACAGGACCCCGTCTTCGAAGTGGATCCCTTCCTTTGTGGTGTAGTGGAGAAGGGCACTGTCTGGATAAAGTGGGGATTTCTGGATTTTTCACAAGAAATCAGTTGAACATGTTAGCTGGGGATGGGTGAGGGATAATCTTCGAGTGAAAACAGGGAAATAGGGAAGGTTGATAAAAGGACCTTGGAGCGATATCCTGTTTTTGGGCTTTTTTAGTTGGCAAGACTGTTTTTGGAAAATTTACGGGTCCTATCAGTCAGTCAGATTTTAGGGACGTATTTATGAAGTTTGTGTTAAAAAGTTTGGTAGTGATAAAACAACTATTATTTATCAAGTCTTTTATTCCTTTTAGTCTTCTTTTGTTTCTGTTTTTAACAAGTTGCAATTTTTTCGCTAGTTCTACTCCCGAAGTAACAAAACCAAAAGACAAGATGACGGAAGTCCCTACTACTAATGAACCCAACAGCATAGGAATGAATACGTGGTTTCTTACTGATTGGGACGGATCGAATGCATTTGTTGATTTGATGAAACATGGTCGTCCCTG
>CAZUXL010000207.1:0-2880 GCA_964624355.1 uncultured Spirochaetales bacterium | reverse complement strand
GCTCCGGGGTTCTGGTAGTAGCCTTCGCTTCGCTGGGCGGTGTTTTGGATGCCCCTTCGCTTCGCTGGGGGCTTTTACTTTCTGGGATACGCCCCTGCGCTTCGCTGGGGGGCTCCTTCGCTGGGGGGCTCCTTCGCTTCGTTGGGTGGGGTGCCTTCTCTGGGCGGGACAGGGATTTATAGTGTCTAGAATCTTTGAGTTGATTTTTAGATAAAATCTCGCTTAATCTTCCAGGTCAGCCCCTGTATTAGTTTTATAAATGCAAAAAGATGGGCTATTTCGAAGGATTTTGGTCATTTCTGATTTTATATCCTTAAAATTTGTAACTTAATTTTCAATCCTGTGGGCACCTCTAAAAACCCGGGGCGAATTCCGGCGAAGAGATTTTTTCTTCCTGGAAGGGCGAATTAAGGCCAAAATCGGAGTAAACCTTCGTGGTTTTCGATGATTTTGGCTTTAACCGAGCCGTTTCAGGGAGGGAAAAGATCGAGCCCGAAAAGTTCCTGGGTTTTTAGAGGTGCCCCTGTATAGAAATAGAAAAACACAAAGATTCTGGACACTCTTTTAGTTTTTTTTAAGGGTTAGGTTTTGGGTGTCAACTGAGGCTACCAGGGGTTTGGGGGTGGTTTTGGGTTTGGGACGCGGGCGGGATTCGGAATCTAGGCCTCGTTGTACGGCCCTTAGGTAGTCTGTGGGGATTTTCTCGGATAGGTACTGGAGTCCGAGTACAGCCATGGCTTTGTAACCTTCTAGGGGGTCTGAACGGATAATCTGACCGGGAAGAATAAGAACACCCCCCTGAATCATATCCAGAGTTAGATTGAATTCCCTTTCTCCGAGGAATTTGGCCACCCCTCCCAGAATTATAGTCGAACCGCCGAAACTCACTTCCCTCAGGACGCACTTTCTGGGAATATTATCGATCAGGATATCCCCTTTTGAGCTTTTAAATCCCAAGATTTTCAAAGTGTCGTCGTCCACCGTCAAGCGTTGATCTTTTCGCTGCTCCGCATCGGCCCGAAGTCTTAAATATCTCCCTTGAATTTCAATAAATCCTTCCGGGGGTCTGTGGGTAAAATCTAGCCGGATCAAAAGTAAAAGAGCCCCATCCCCGGCATTCTGGTGGGATTGGAGATGATATTTCCCACTGAGGGTAAAATCCTCCACCGGAGAACTGGGACTGGTCTGAAAGGACATTTTTAAAACCCCTAATCGGGAACCCAGACGCAATTCTTCCAATAAAGTGGGGGATATTTTCAAGATGATCCGCGCTGCGGAAAAACTGGACGAGTGAATGATGCAAGGGTGAACCTGGCCTAACAACTTTATTGAGGCACTTCCGGGGCGCAGACCCAAAGCCAGTGAAACGGCTTTCTGATAGGTGAGTTCAGAATGGTTAAATTTTAAGAAAAGCTCGTTGATTTGGCTATTGCCCAGGATGTTCACTGGGTAATGTTACCATGGGGATGAGACCTGGTCAAACTTATTCACTTGCCCTTTTGGACAATTTTCGCTAAATTGTTTCTACTACCAATACACTACCGTTAACTCAAGGAGTTCTGACGTGAAGCACGAATTTCAGACCGAGGTGAATCAACTTCTTCATCTCATCATCCATTCACTTTATTCCCATAGTGAAATTTTTCTCCGGGAACTGGTGTCCAATTCCAGTGACGCCCTGGATAAGCTGAAGTACCTAAGCCTCAGTGATGAAAAATTCAAAAATATCACCTTCGATCCCCGTATCGACCTGAAGCTGGACGAGAAAGCCGGCACCCTGGTCATCAGCGACAGCGGTATCGGAATGAACGACGAGGATTTGGTAAACCACTTGGGAACCATCGCCCGTTCTGGAACAAAACATTTCCTCCAGAACCTCTCCGGTCAAGCCAAAACAGACTCCAACCTGATTGGACAATTCGGCGTCGGTTTCTACTCCGTTTTCATGGTGGCGGATAAAGTCGTGGTCACCAGCCGTAAAGCCGGAGATGAAAAAGCATGGAAATGGACCAGCGACGGCAAAACCGGCTTCGATTTGGAAGAAACCACCAGAGAAAGTTTTGGTACGGACATCCTCATCCACTTCAACAAGGAAGGGGCAGAAGAATACGCCAAGAGCTGGAATCTTCGGGAGATTGTAAAAAAATACTCCAATCACATTGCATTCCCCATTCACATGCACTTTGAACGCACAGAATACGAGGGCGAAGGGGACAACAGAAAAGAAGTCACAAAACAGGTCACCGAGCAGGTGAATTCTGCCAGCGCCCTCTGGAAAAAGTCCAAGTCCGAACTCAAGGACGAGGATTATAAAGAATTTTACAAATCCATTTCCGGGGATTGGGATGAACCCCTGAGCTGGTACCATTTCCGGGCGGAAGGAACCTTGGAATATACCACATTATTCTATATTCCCTCCAAGGCTCCCATGGACCTGTACTACGCCGACTATAAGCCGGGCGTGAAACTCTATGTAAAACGAGTATTCATCACCGACGATGAAAAAGAGCTTCTCCCCACCTACCTCCGGTTCCTCCGGGGCGTGATCGATTCCGAAGACTTGCCATTGAACGTGAGCCGGGAAATTCTCCAGCAGAACAAAATCCTTTCTTCCATCAAATCCGCCAGCGTGAAGAAGATCCTGGGTGAATTCCAAAATATGGCCACCAATGATCCTGAAAAATACAAAACCTTCATCGAACAATTCGGTCGACCACTCAAAGAAGGTCTGTATCAGGATTTTGCCAACCGGGACACCCTGGTGGATCTGGTCCGGTTCAAATCCACCTCCGTGGAAGGTTGGACATCCTTTGCAGACTACACTTCCCGGATGCAACCGGATCAGAAGGTGATTTACTACATCACCGGAGGAAAAGAATC
>CAZUXL010000206.1:0-2882 GCA_964624355.1 uncultured Spirochaetales bacterium | reverse complement strand
GCAACGGTTGCCCCATTAATTATTCATTACAAGGACGAGGATTTGAACTTGACAAATACACGGGTGTCCAGACATTCTCCTGGGCATGGAAAATAAATACGCAAATCCCGGTCCTCTGGGACTGGCCGGTTTCGGGATGACCACGATCCTCCTGAACATTCACAACGCAGGGTTTTTTCCCGTAAGCGCCATGATTATGGCCATGGGAATTTTTTACGGCGGCCTGGCCCAGGTCATCGCCGGGGCTCTGGAATTCAAGAAGGGAAATACGTTCGGAACCTTAGCCTTCAGCTCCTATGGGTTCTTCTGGCTAACCCTTGTTGCTACCTGGATTCTCCCTAAACTCGGGATAGCGGAAGCTACCCCAGCGGGATTTATGGGGTGGTATTTGGCAGTCTGGGGTATTTTTACCCTCTTTCTTTTTGTGGGAACCCTGAACGGTGGTAATGTTCTAAAATTTGTTTTCGGATCCCTGGTGGTCCTTTTCGCTCTATTAGCTATCCGGGATTGGACTGGTAATGAGCTTATCGGAATCATCGCTGGGTACGAAGGAATTGCCTGTGGTGCCTCGGCTCTTTACCTTGGACTCGCTGAAGCGGTGAATGAAAAACTCGGTAAGGCTGTTTTCCCAGTTTAAACACAGCTAAAATCATCCCGCACAGGAAATCTTAAAATGGTTTTCAATTTCTCCGGGGAGGACTTCCTGGCATCGCTCAGGTAGATCTCCCTATGGTCCATCCCCACCCGGGCCAAACTTTCCTTGCGGCAATAGTCCTTCATCAGGGTAAAACTCTGGGGTTCTTCGGAGTAGGGACCCAGATGTAACATTTGGACGCACCGGCCCTCGGTGACAATTTCAAACCGGGCATGATCCAGAACCGGTAGGTGTTTTTTCATTTTGACGGTGGCTATGGTTCCTTGGGCGTATTCCGAGGTCACGAAATCCGGTTGGCGGATCATTAATCTATAAATGAAATCACCGCGGTCGAATGCGGGGGCGGGGCGTTTTTCTTTCTTGGCCAAAATGGCTGTCTCTAGACTTTTCCCTCCAAGTGACCATATTCCTTCCAAGGGATAGACCGTGTATTCGTAAAAGCCATCGGGTTGAGTGCCGGATTTGGAAGACATTCTGATGGCGTAACTCAGGGCATAAAGTGCCTCTACCCTGACTTGAAAGTCTTGAGAATCCGGGCTTCCAGATCCTTCCAGAATAAAAAATCCAAAAGAGGGAAGGGTCAATTCTTCGGGTTGAGTCTTTGGGCTGTACCAAGTTTTTTCATCTTTTTTCCAGTCGTGTTTTTTGTTTTCCATAGCCGGCCTCAGTTAATTCAAAATTGAAAAATATTTTTTAGAGTTTGGGAAATAGTTTTAAAATCTGTTGTCGTAAGACTTCCTCGTTTATCTTTGATGAGAGTCTCCTCTAAGGTAAATACTTTCCATCGGATAAGGGAAGGTTTTTTTAGACCGGCCTGAGCCCAATCGGAGATGAATACATCCGAGGGCCAATGACTTCTTTCTGCACTGGTGATCATTACCAAAATACAAGCTCCAGATTCTTCTTGAAATTTCCTCTTCGAAATCACGAGGGCAGGTCGTAGCTTTTGATTTCCTGATTCAATAAAGGGGAAGGGAACCTCTATCACATCCCCGGGTTCATAAGTCATCATCCAGGGTATCCTCCCATTCTCCCAGTGTTGCCGAAAGGCTAATGTCCCAAGCAGGATCAGGACGCGGCCGTTTTCGGATAATTATATTACCATCTTTTTCCTCAAAGATTATGGGATCCCCTTGATGGAGATTTAAGGCTTCTCTTACGCTACGGGGAATGGTTATCTGTCCTTTACTTGAAAGGGTGGCGATAGTAGGTGACATGTAAGAATTCCTTACAGTAAGGATAATTGGATAACTTTGAGTAATCAAGGGTCGGTTATGATTGTCAGACTTGTGTTTTCCCAGTAAAATCTCCTCACCCAGAGGGAGGACGATATGAAGAACGCCATGGACATTCTTAAAGAACGAGGTCTGTTTAAACAGTGCAGCGACGAAGCGGGACTGACCAAACTTTTTGCTGAAGGTTCCGTATCTTTGTATTGCGGATTCGATCCCACAGGGTCCAGTCTTACCGTGGGACATTTGGTTCCTGTCATGGCCATGGCTCACCTTCAGCGTGCAGGTCATAGGCCTTTCACCCTGGTTGGTGGCGGCACCACCCGGATTGGCGATCCCACGGGGAAGTCCGAAATGCGGCAGATGCTCACAGATGAGGATATCGCCCATAATTCCGCCTGCTTCCGTCAACAGCTCAGCCGGTTTATGGAGTTCGGCCCGGACAAGGCCAAGATGGTGGACAATGCCGAATGGTTATTAAAATTAAACTATATAGAAATGCTCCGGGATGTAGGGGTTCACTTTTCAGTGAACCGGATGCTGGGTTTCGAAACCTATAAAATGCGTATGGAAACCGGGCTCTCCTTCATTGAGTTTAATTACATCATTCTCCAAAGTTATGACTTTATGAAACTCAACAAACTCCACGGAGTTCGGCTCCAAGTGGGGGGGGATGATCAATGGGGAAATATGGTTTCCGGGATTGATTTGACCCGGAGGATGAACGGGCAGGAAGTGTTTGTTCTGACCTTTCCCCTTCTCACCACCGCCGACGGGAAAAAAATGGGAAAAACTGAAAAGGGCGCGGTCTATTTGGACGCATCTCGGACCCCGGTTTTTGACTTCTTTCAATTTTGGCGGAATGTCCACGATGACGATGTGGCTAAATTTATGAAAATATTCACTTTCAAACCGGTGGAGGAAATCGAAGCCCTCTGTGCCCATCGGGACCAGAGAATCAACGAAGCGAAAGCCCTCCTGGCTTGGGAAATGAC
>CAZUXL010000205.1:0-2884 GCA_964624355.1 uncultured Spirochaetales bacterium | reverse complement strand
GAGAAGTGCCTTCGGGTAAACTGCCTTTGGATGTGGGATGTATTGTGAACAATGTGGGCACAAGCTATGCCGTCTATCAAGGGGTCCAGAAAAACAAACCCCTCTTTGAACGGATCATGACGGTGACCGGAGCCCATGTGGCCAATCCTTCCAACTTTCTCACCCGGATTGGGACTTCTGTGACCGATGTCTTAAAAGCCGCTGGTACGGACCTGGATCAAATAGTCAAATTGGTGAATGGCGGCCCCATGATGGGCCGTGCAGCCTCCAACCTGAGTTTCCCCGTGACCAAAGGTACCTCCGGACTCATCGTTTTCGATAAAGAGGAAGCCTTCCGCCGTCCTGAGAAATTTTGCATAAAATGTTCCAAATGTATCCAAGCCTGTCCCATGGGCTTAGAACCCTATCTTTTAGAAAAATTAGGGGAAAAAGAAATGTACGAGGAAGCAGAGGCCAATAGAATTATGGATTGTATGGAATGTGGAAGCTGCCAGTACACCTGTCCCTCTTCCCGGCCAATTCTGGATTATATCAGGGCGGCTAAGGTTCAAGTCCTGCGCCTACGGCGAGAAAGGAGCGGTAAGTGAGTCTATTAACCATCAGTCCATCCCCCCATTTTAAAGGTTCTTGGACCGTAGAACGGGCTATGTGGACCGTAAACATCGCCCTAGTCCCCGCTGTTCTGGTTTACATCTTTTTCTTTGGTTGGAGTGCCCTGGCCACAGTGGCCGTCGCCCTTATCGGGGCTGTAGTAGCTGAATTTCTCATTCAGAAATTCCTACTGAAGGCATCTTTAACAGTTTTTGATGGATCCGCAGTGATTACAGGTTTGCTAATTGCACTCAATGTTCCGGCGACCCTTCCCTGGTGGATGACATTTTTGGGTTCCCTATTCGCAATTGCCATTGTAAAAATGCCTTTTGGAGGTCTGGGAAGGAATATCTTTAATCCCGCACTAGCAGCCCGGGCATTTTTATTGGCTTCCTTTCCTGTGGCCATGACCCAATGGCCCACCCCTGGTGGGAATGTTTGGACCTTAGGTTCCGATGTGGTCACCTATGCGACCCCCCTCTCCGCTTTAAAAGAAGGGGGAGTCCAAACCGTTGCCCAGTTTTGGAACCGGTATGGAATGTCAGATATTTCATCCTTTTATCCCGAGATCATGGGTGGAGCTATTTTATTGGGTGGTTTAGCCCTCCTATTTACCAAAGTCATCCGTTGGCATATTCCTGTGCTCTACATGGGCTCCTTGGCCTTGGTCTCAACCCTCTTTTGGATTTTTAATCCCACTGGTTCCCCCGACCCCTTGTTTTCCCTACTTTCTGGAGGGGTCCTTTTAGGAGCATGGTTCATGGCCACGGATTATTCTTCCAGCCCCATGAGTCTTAAAGGGCAAATTGTTTATGCCCTATCGGCAGGTATCCTTTGTGGACTCATTCGAGCCCTGGGTTCATATCCCGATGGTGTGGCCTATTCCATTCTCATTCTCAACGCTCTAACTCCCTTGATCAATAAATACTTGAAACCCGGAGTCTATGGAAGGAGGACGAACTATGTCGTCTAAACTCACCTCTACCTTAAAAAATATGGTGTTCTCATTGGGTCTGATATCCTTAGTCGCTGGAGTTTTGCTCTCCTTGACCTACGTGACCACGAAACCCGCCATAGAATCCGGCCGCCAGGCCAAGCGTATCGCCTCCTTAAAAGCGGTCCTCCCTGCTTTTGATAATGATCCCATAGCCCAATCCTATTTAAACAAAGAGGATCCTACCACCATCTTTTACCCCGCCCGTTTAAATGGAGTAGATGTGGGTATGGCAGTTCAGGCCACCTCATCCCAAGGATTTTCCGGGGATGTGATTCTCATCACCGGGTTCACTCCTGAGGGGAAAATAACTAAAATTTCAGTCCTCTCACAAAAAGAGACCCCGGGTTTGGGAACTAAAATGACCCTTCCAGAATTCATGAACCAATTCGAAGGAAAAAGCGTCGAAAAGCCCTTGGCAGTTAAAAAAGACGGGGGTGAGATCGATGCCATTACCGCAGCCACCATTTCCTCCCGTGCAGCTGTGGATGCAGTCAATCGGGCCGCCATTGCCCTCAAAAAAGGAGTCAATCCATGAATAAATCCTGGAAGGAGCTGAGTAAAGGATTTATTCAAGAAAATCCTACTTTTAGTTTGCTTTTGGGCATGTGTCCCACTTTAGGTGTGACCTCTTCAGCCCCCAATGGTCTGGCCATGGGACTCGCCACCACAGCAGTGCTCTTGGGTTCCAACGCCGTCATTGCCCTTCTGAAAAATCTGATCCCGGATCAGGTTCGTATTCCTGCGTTTATCGTGATCATTGCCAGTTTTGTCACCATTATCCAAATGACCATGGAAGCCTACCTGCCAGCCCTTTACGAGACCCTGGGAATCTTTATTCCTTTGATCGTGGTGAACTGTATTATCCTTGGCCGGGCAGAAGCCTTTGCAGCGAAAAATTCCGTATGGCTGTCGGTGATGGACGCTTTGGGAATGGGGGCTGGATTCACCTTCGCCCTCACGCTCCTAGGATCTGTGCGAGAGTGGTTGGGAAACGGCACGTGGTTCGACATTCCCCTTTGGCCCCAGGGTGAGCCCACTATTTTAGTATTCGTCCTAGCCCCGGGGGGATTTATCCTCCTCGGACTTATCATTGGACTAATTAATAAACTTAAAGAAAAACCTAACCTTAAAACTGTGGCGGTTTCAGGAGGACACAGTCATGGATAATCAATTGCTAACCCTCGGTCTGATTCTTGTGGGGTATATTTTTGTTAACAATGTGGTCCTCTCCCAATTTTTAGGTATCTGTCCCTTTTTGGGTGTGAGCCGCAATGTCCAGACCTCCTTGGGAATGTC
>CAZUXL010000204.1:0-2910 GCA_964624355.1 uncultured Spirochaetales bacterium | reverse complement strand
GAACTCATCGATCCCCGGACCGGCAGAACCCTCATGGAAAGAACCATTATTATTTGTAATACCTCTTCCATGCCAGTAGCCTCCCGGGAGGCTTCGGTGTATACCGCGGTGACTCTGGCGGAATATTACCGTCAGATGGGGCTTCACGTTCTGCTTTTGGCGGACTCCACCTCCCGTTGGGCTCAAGCCATGCGGGAAATGTCCGGACGCTTGGAAGAGATTCCTGGGGAAGAAGCCTTTCCTGCTTATTTGGAATCCTTAATTGCTGCCTTTTACGAAAGAGCCGGTTTGGTTCGGTTGAAAACAGGAGAAATCGCTTCGGTCACCATCGGGGGAACCGTTTCTCCCGCTGGTGGTAACTTTGAAGAGCCTGTAACCCAGGCCACCTTAAAAGTGGTGGGAGCCTTCCATGGGTTGACCCGAGAGCGCTCGGATGCCCGTAAGTACCCTGCGATCCATCCCTTGGATTCTTGGTCAAAATATAAAGGTATAGTGGATCCCGAGCGGACAGAATATGCCCGTGGAGTTCTTTTCCGGGGGAATGAAGTTTCCCAGATGATGAAAGTGGTGGGTGAAGAGGGGACCTCTTTGGATGACTATGTGGTCTACCAAAAGTCTGAACTTTTGGATGCGGTTTACCTTCAGCAGAACTCCTTCGATCCTGTGGATTGTGCCGTGAATCCTGATCGCCAGAGATATATTTTTGAACAGCTTTATCAAGTTCTTGGGGGAGTTTTATCCTTCAAAGACAAAGAAGATGCCCGGATGTATTTCAGTAGACTGAGGCAGGTCTTTGCCGACTACAACAGCACTCCCTGGAAAAGTCCAGAATTTTTAAAAGCAGAAAAAGAAGTGATTCAGTTGATCGACCAGAAAAGGACAGGCTGGGTTCCGGCCGCGGAAAAGCTTTTAGGCTAAGCCCAGGAGAATAAGCATGAGAAAGGTTTATAGTAAAATTGAGTCCATTTCCGGAAACGTGATTACAGTCACCGCTGACGGAATTAAATATAAAGATCTCGCAGTGGTGGAATCCCGTCACGGAACCTCCCTGGCGGAAGTCATTCGGCTAAAAAATGATAAAGTCTCCCTCCAGGTCTTCAACGGAGGACGGGGAGTGAGTACGGGAGATGAGGTTCGTTTCTTGGGGAAACCCATGGAAGTGTCCTTTTCAGAAAATCTCCTGGGACGAATTTTCGATGGTTCCGGCAGGCCTCGGGATGGTGGTCCTGAACTCACGGACAACCTGATCGAAATCGGTGGACCCTCGGTGAACCCTGCTAAACGTATTATTCCCCGGAATATGGTGCGTACGGGCATCCCCATGATTGATCTTTTCAATACCTTGGTGGAATCCCAGAAGCTCCCCATTTTCTCCGTATCTGGGGAACCCTACAATGATCTTCTAGCCCGGATTGCACTTCAAGCCGAGGTCGATATCATTATCTTGGGCGGAATGGGTCTGAAATACGATGATTACTTGTTCTTCAAAGATACCTTGGAAAAGGGTGGGGCTTTGAGTCGAACGGTGTTTTTCGTCCACACCGCCGCTGATCCTGTGGTGGAATCTCTTTTAGTTCCTGATATCTGTCTAGCTGTGGCTGAGAGTTTTGCCATCCAGGGCAAGCGGGTTTTGGCCTTGCTTACCGATATGACCAACTTTGCCGATGCCATGAAAGAAATCGCCATTACCATGGAACAGGTTCCCTCAAACCGAGGTTATCCCGGAGATCTTTACTCCCAGCTGGCCTCCCGGTACGAAAAAGCCGTGGACTTTGAAGGGGCGGGTTCCATTACCATCCTCGGAGTTACGACTATGCCCGGGGACGATGTGACCCACCCTGTTCCCGATAACACCGGTTACATCACCGAAGGTCAATTTTACCTTCGCAATGGACGAATTGAACCCTTCGGTTCCCTTTCCCGTCTAAAACAAATGGTGAACGGAAAAACCCGGGAAGATCATCGGGCCATTATGGACGGAATGATCAAACTCTACGCCAACTATAAAGATGCTTTGGAGAAAAAGTCCATGGGATTCCGCATGTCCGCATGGGATACAAAACTCCTGAAATACGGGGACTTGTTCGAGAAAAACATGATGGATCTCAAGGTTAATATTCCTTTGGAGCAATCTTTGGATCTGGGATGGAAAATTCTTTCCGACTGTTTTGAACCCCATGAGTCGGGTATGAAGTCGGATCTTATTACCAAATACTGGCCTAAAAAGGACTAAGGCATGGCGGCAAAAATCAAGCTCACTAAAAATGAGCTTAAAAAGCAGAAGGACGCTCTCAAACGCTTCCGACGCTACCTGCCCACCCTTCAGCTGAAGAAACAACAGCTCCAGATGGAAATCCGGACTGTGGAACAGCAAAAAGAGGAAAAGCGCCGAGCCCAAGAAGAAGTCCGGCAGACCTTAGGGGCCTGGATTGAAGTGTTTGGAGAACCCGTTGACCTGAGTATTTATGTGAAACTTTCGGAAGTAAAAAGAGGAATGGGAAATATTGCCGGTGTTGATATTCCCACCTTCCTGGGACTTTCCTATGAAAATATTCCTTGGGATATGTATCAACTGTCCCTTTGGGTAGATAAAGGAATAGCTAAGCTTAAAGAAATCATAGCTTTTGATATCGAAGTGGCTATTTTAGAAGAACAGGTTCAATTGCTTTCGGATGAGCTTCGGATCACCACACAAAGGGTGAATCTTTTCGAAAAGGTTAAAATCCCCGAAACCAGAGAAAATATCCGAACCATCAATATCTACCTAGGCGATCAGCAGACTGCTGCGGTGGTCCGGGGTAAAATGGCCAAGAGCAATCTGATGAAAGCCGGAGGCGGAGTATGATTGTACCCATGAAGAAGATCTCCGTGGTCTGTCTAGAAAAAGAGAAGGTGGGAGTTCTGGAGTCC
>CAZUXL010000203.1:0-3075 GCA_964624355.1 uncultured Spirochaetales bacterium | reverse complement strand
TCATGTGATAACGGAGATTTCCCGCAGTCCTTATTTTAACACCATCTGTACCGGCGACAGATAGGTCGAGGGGAATGAAAGAAGTATCAATGAAATTTAGAAAACTCAAAGACGCTTGCTGGCTTAAATAGGCTTTTTCTTCCCCGGTGAGCTGGGAAGGAGAAATATACCGGGCAATTCCCTGTCCTCCGTAAGGATGCAAACCCCTGGCACTATAGGGTTCATTTGGTCGAAAAAGATCATAGATCCAAGCGGTGAAGTCCAAACCGGTAAAGTCCCGGGATGGAATGTCGGAGCCCTCTGACTGGTTCATTTCTTTCGTCTTCTCCTCGGCTGCAGGAGTCGTACACATTTGAACATAAAGTGAGCTGTTGAGAAGATTCATGAAAATTATAGTTTGCCGGGAAACAACCCAGGGTTCCTGGCGGAAAAATCCGGTTTCCCCCAATTCTGTGGCCAATAAAATATTTGCTTCATTTCCTGCCGCATGCAGACGCACAAAGTCTGGGTTGCTTTTGGCTTTCAAAGCCGCCAAATCTTCATCTTTCACGTGAGAAACGGAGATGGAGGGGGAAAAAAACTGAAACTCATAGACTTCGTTGTAACTTTCAATGCCATGGATCTTCATGACCGATTGATGAAAGGATTCATGCAGCCAGGCATCTCCCAAAGGGAGGTAAAACATGAATATTTCTAGAGCAAAAAAATAACTAAATTTAAGAGTGTTTTTCCTAATAGGATCGGAGTTAATCATTATCCGGTCAAGAAATCCTTCCTGAGGGTAGAAAACCAGAGCGTCCACACTTTTCGTAAAGGACAGGGACTGAGCCATGCTGGGTACGGCATATCCGAATTGAAAGTTGAAGGGATATTCCGTAAGAACGAGATCCAGGGAAACTTTCACATCAGGAACGACTGCAGTCTGAGCTCCTAAAAACCCTGAACCAAAGAACATTTCGAGACAGAGAATAACTGTAAAAAAGTGAAATCTAAATAGTTTCAAGATCATGGGACGAAGGCTCTGATCTTTTCCTGATTATAGGTGTTGATGGATAAATAAAGTTCCTGCTCACTTTTTTCTATCCAAATACTTGAAAACAGAATTGGAATAAAGGAGCCCAGAACCATACCTAAACCTACCTTATAGGCCACAGGATTAGCGTTTTGATTGTTAGGACTGTTTATTAAAAAAAGAAACATCCCAGCTATTTCGACGGCATACCCGGCTCCAAACAGACTTAAGGCCAGTACTTTGGAGCTATTATGGGATTCTAAAAGCAGTTTACTTTCCGGGTAAAGTTCCAGCGCGGACTGGATATCCCCGGGGAAGAATAACGATCTGGGATAGGTTTTCCCCTCGAGATGGAAGGATAAAGCATCTGATGTGATGAGTTCTGTATTATACAGATTGAGAAATGGGTTTTCTTCAGAAAAGAGGGGAAAGCTAAAAAGTGAAACTAGAACTATGAGTATCAACTTAATTTTCATGATTTTGTCCGTTTAATAACCATGAGAGTAAAGATATTATTCCCGTTGGTCAATCGATGTTTCTTAAAATTTGCGGTGGATAAAAATGACTATTCCCTCTTGTTGGGGAACTAAAACGGAGGTATTATCCCGTTCTGGGAGCAAACCTCATGAAATTCCTTTACAGCCTATTTCTTTTTATTTTTGTGATGCCCTCTTTGGGTGCCCTCTCTCCTCCCTATGAAAAAGTATTTCAGGATCCAGATTTAAACTATGTTTTTGACTTGAAGGCCCTGCCGGTCATCCGGCTGGAGGTCTCCCAGGAACAGTGGAATACTCTTCTGAGGGCCTTCGACCTCAAATCGGATACTCAGCAGGTGGTCAAAGCCCAGTTCACCTTCACTAAAAATGGACAGACGGAAGTTCTAGATGACATTGGATTAAGGCTTCGGGGCAACACCAGCCGTTACCGTCCCGAAGGTCGAAAGCCCGCCCTCCACAAGCCAGAAAACACCCCTTGGAACCATGCCCACTACGGGCTTAAATTCTCCGAATTCGACTCGAAAACCCGTTTCCATTCCCTGGAAAACATGACCCTGAAATTTTTTAAAGATGACCCTACCTACGTCCGGGAGATCTATGGTTATGACCTAATGAAACGTTTCGGAGTATGGTTAGTCCCCTGGGCGTCCTACGCCCGGGTCTTCATTCGGGTCACTGGGGATTCCAAAGAAGGTTACCTGGGAATATACCGGATGGTGGAAGCGGTGGATGAGGTATTCATCGAAAAACGATTTGGGAAAAAGGACGATGGGGATCTTTGGAAATGCTCCGTGAAAAACAGAATCGCCGCATCCCTGACCAATGAAAGTCTTACCTTGGGTGCGGGTATCTCCACGGACACCCAGGACTTTGCTTACGATCTTAAAACAAACAAAAAGCAGTTCCCCCTGGCTCTTGGTCGGTTAAAGCAATGGACACAGGAACTGAACTCTTTTAAAGGTATAGAGCTGCAGGAATGGATACAGAAGAAATTGGGTGGGGATTTATTCCTCAGGACCTTAGCAGTCCTAGCGACCTTGGGAAGTTTTGACGACTACTGGAATGGGGGGAATAATTTTTACTTCTATCTGGATTCCCATGAAAAGGCTTGGTTCATACCCTTTGATCTGGATAATATCATGGGAACCTCCGTGGTCTTGGAGGATACTGGGACCCAAAATCCCTTAACTTGGGGGCCCCCTTCTGGCCGTCCATTGGTAAATAAGCTCCTTGAATTCCCAGAATATACACAGCTCTATTCCCAGTATTTAAAGGATATTATTGATCCTCAGAAGGATTTATTTCTTGAGAAATCGGCGCAAGGGCTGTTTCGCAATTGGCATGAGCTCATCCAAACTTTTGTGGATAACGACACCGGTCGGGATGATGTGATCGAAGACCTACCGGCAGACTGGAGCGACCATGGGAATTACCGTTTATGGGAAGAGGGCAGGGACACCAGAAATTTCTTTCAGACGCGGACCGAATCCTTGAGACAAGCTTTATTCTTGCCTTAGTCTCAAGGGATAAAAATGGGGAACGGCCGGTTTAAAATCCGAAGGATAA
>CAZUXL010000202.1:0-3112 GCA_964624355.1 uncultured Spirochaetales bacterium | reverse complement strand
AACCAAGCCGGGATCGGTTCCTTTGGAAACGACCCGGCCTCGTTCTGCAAGAACGAAAGAATTACCGGCGGTTTTACTGGTTAAGGAATTGTGAACCGGAACCGGACCGCCGGTGAATTTTTGATAAGTAAAAGTGAGCCAGGCCAGTTCTGCGAACCGACCTGGGGAATGTCCCCCGGAGGTGAACCGAGAACCCCTTATTTGGTGAGCGTCCTAGCGAACGAACACCGGGCCATGGACGGCCCGGTGCAAATAAGGAGTTTTCGGCTCAGTCCCGTAGCAGGGATGCGGAGGGACGGCCGTAGGGGGCGGTGACTACCACTGTTTTTTTACCCGATAAAGAGCGCTGCCATCATTGGAGTCCCCAATAACATAAAGATCACCATTGGGCGCAATCGTCGGCACCTGGAAATACTCAAAATTTTTAGTTGGTTTGATTTTCATCACAAATTTCGAGTATCCATCTGGATCACTAATAACCAGATATCCGGGAGATCCCCAATACATATTTCCATTCTCATCTGTTTTAAGGAAATATGTTCCAACAAAAGCCGTATATTTATGTTTAGGTGAAGTACTGAAATTGGGGTCCTTACCCACGAAATAGCGCCGGAATGCGTACGGGTTATATATGAACGGCTTTCCATCTACGTATAAAACCTCATTTTCATCCAACTTCATTCCATAAAACGGCGATCCAGGGTTTTCCATTTCTTTCCGTATTTCTGATTCGTTGTAAATGTGAGCATCTTTACCACCCTTAACTTCTTCAATGGTGGGCGGCAGTTTGGCTATGATTGAACCATTACTCATCCAATAGAAGGTGATGCCTTTTATTACTGCCAGACTTGGTCCACTTGAACTTGTATCGAAACTTCTAAGACCTAAAAACTGAAAGTCTGGTGAAAGAAACACCGCACCATTTGCGCCAAATAATACTATATTTTTATCTGAGACTTCGATTTTTTGTGTATTAAATAAAGTTAAATATGGCCATTTTTTATTCATGGAAAAATCAAAGGCCTGGTTTCGAAGAAAATGAAATTGGGAATCATATATTTTATCTGCTTTTCGTCCAGGGTCCAAGATATGAAAGTTACCATCATTTAAAAACCTGGGAGCACAAGGTAAAGTGTAAGTGTCCTGATCCCCTGTTCCAACAATTAAAAATGCCTGCGGGGCAGCCCCATGAGGTAAATCCATTACTTTTTCTGGGACCAACAGTACAGGATCTAAACCAAAAATCCCATTTCCAATAAAAAGCCATAAGATGCCAAATATATATTTATTCATAGTTCACCCCTATTGCACAATTATTCGTCCGACATTCCAAGGTTTATTAATTGCTGATATACCTTGAAGGGTGTACTCTTTCATGACCCTACCCTGTGGAGTCCCATTAACAGTCCTCCATACCTCTTCGATCACATGGACTTGAGTAGGAGTCGGATTGGGACTATCAATGGAACTTACAATGCCCACGTGATAATGTTCATAACCACTGAAGTAATAATAGATATCTCCAGGGACGAAGTATTTTCCGTTTGCAATTACAGCCGCTTGGTCAGGAACATTTGGCCCATTCAATACTAGGTTCCAAAGATTGTCTTGGTTGTGAGCGGGTGCGCAGTTATCTATGACAGTACCGTCATCGTTGTTGCCTGCATCTTTAATATCCAAATAGGCCGGCCTGCGGCCATTCGCAAGACCACTAATCGTATAGGGGCTTCCCGTATAAGCACAGGACATATAGACCAATCCTCCACAGTCTAGTCCAGTCACTCTCTTGCCGTTTGTAACACCAGCATTGGTACTCGTCGCGTCCTCATAGGGATAATCATCGCTTGCCAAATTACTATATCCGGGGTGGATTGTTGGACTTAGCAAAGCCCCCGGAACCCGACTCCATTGTTCATAATAGTCCCAAACGGGTTGATTGTTCAGGGATGGGTAAGTTTTTACACCATTGATGGGCACTTCCTTCTTATGTGTGGGTCCTCTCACAATATTTGCCAAGGACCATTCATTCACCATTGTGGTAACTGCTTGTGGAATTTGAACTGCCGGATTACCTGCTTGCTGCGCTTGGAACCCTAGTTTCAAACCGTTCCAGTAATTGTAGATTTCTTGCCGCAGAAGTTCCATATCCTTTCCAAACTGGAACGGTGAGGTTGTATTGCCAAAAGCATAGATTACAGAGTTATCAATACCAAAATTGGTGTTTTCCTGATTTTGCCAGTTACCTACGGCAGGAATGTGGTCGCCTCCCCAGGTTGAACTAGGAATCACTACAACTTGTCCACCATTTCCCATGGTTAATCCATTAAAATTCTCACTGAAGCCTGCATTCAGATTTTGCCCTGTAAAGAGGTTGTAGTCGTTATGGGGATCAAACTGCCAATTCCACTCATTGAACCCCCACGTTGTATTCCACGTTTTCGAAACGGGATCAATACCCCACGAAATCTTATTCTTTTCTTCCTGGGTCAATGCTTGAAACGCTATCTCATTGGGCGGTGCATTCCAAGGAAACCGGTCATTCCAGTCGTTTGTAACACTGTTGTTGAGGGCGGAGCGATGGTCTTCATCCAGGTATAAATTCGCTCTCCACAACATTTTTTTGTCGTAGACTGCCAAACGAAGGGATTTCTCCACATCACTTACCGGTATATTTAAAACCTTCATCCCCCCATTCTAACACGTCCATCCTAGTCACGGGGCGCATTTTCCTGTCTAAGGTAGCTTTTAGGACCTCAGACATAGCTTTTAGTATGTCTGAGGGAGGATTTAGTACCTCAGACATAGATTTTAGTATGTTTGAGGGAGGATGTAGGATGTCAGACATACCTAAATAGTATGTTCGAGGGAGGATTTAGTACCTCAGACATACCTTTTACCATATCCGAGGGAGGAGTTGGTACCTTGGACATGGTTTCTCGCAGAGTTTTTTTTGGAGGGACTAGAGCTGAATATTTTTTCACGCAATGGCGCTAAGGCGCTAAGGGAGAATGGGATTGCGAAAAGTCCTGACTTGTTTTCCCTTGCGGCGTGGCGGCATTGCGTGAAATCCTCTCTTTCTTCTGATGTTCCCTAGTTCCCCATTCCCCAGTGC
>CAZUXL010000201.1:1372-3239 GCA_964624355.1 uncultured Spirochaetales bacterium | reverse complement strand
ACAATCACCCCCAGGTACATCACCGCAATCCGGTCGCAGATGTATTCAATCACCGCCAGATCATGGGCGATAAAAAGATAGGTCAGACCAAACTCTTCCTGAAGGTCCTTCAGAAGGTTCAAAACCTGGGCTTGAATGGACACGTCCAAGGCACTCACCGGTTCGTCCGCCAGGATGAGTTTAGGCTGAAGAGCCAAGGCACGGGCGATACCGATGCGTTGGCGCTGTCCTCCGGAAAATTCATGGGGATACCTGTTTTTATACGCCAGATTCAAGCCTACTTTGTTCAAAAGGTAGTGAACCCGGACCTCTATTTCCTTTTTGGTCATGGAAATGAGTTTCCGCTTGGTGTAAATAACTAAGGGTTCGGCGATGATTTCAAACACGGTCATCCGGGGATTCAAGGAGGCATAGGGGTCCTGGAAGACCATTTGCACATCCCGCCTCGCATCCCTCAGGGCATCTTTTTTTAAAGCATTAAGCACCTTCCCGCCTAGGATCACATCCCCTTCGGTTGGTCGATAGATTTGGGCGATGGTCCGGGCTGTGGTGGATTTTCCGCAGCCGGACTCCCCGACTAACCCCAGAGTTTCCCCTTGGTAGATTTCAAAATTTATCCCGTCCACCGCCCGGACATACCCCTGGGTACCTCCAAAAAATCCCCCTTGAATGGGAAAGTGCTGCTTGAGATTTTTTACTTCCAGTAAGATATCTTTAGAAAGATCCGTTGAATGTTCCTTACTCATTTTTCCCCTCCCCAGGTTTTTCGTAGAGCCAGCATTTCACCTGGCGCCCCCCCTCCAAGGAGGTGGTTCCGGGATACCGGGTCTGGCAAATATCCATGACCTTGTCGCACCGGGGATGGAAGGGACAGGCATCCGGGAGATCCACCAAGTGGGGAGGTTGACCTGGGATGGAGTAAAGTCTCTCTTTGGTCTTTTTATCCAACCGGGGGACAGACCGGATCAAACCCACGGTGTAGGGATGCTTCGGGGAGGCAAAAAGTTCCTGAGTCGTAGCCTCTTCTACCACCCGGCCGGCGTACATGACACAAACCCGGTCACACATTCCTGCGACAACACCTAAGTCGTGGGTGATCAGGATGGTGGCTGTCCCCAGCTTCTCTCCGAGACTTTTCATGAGTTCCAAGATCTGGGCTTGAATAGTCACATCCAAAGCTGTCGTAGGTTCGTCGGCAATAAGGATTTCCGGATTACACGAGAGTGCCATGGCGATCATCACCCGTTGGCGCATCCCCCCAGAAAACTGATGGGGATAGCTGTCCACCCGCTTCTCCGGTGCGGGGATGCCCACCTGTTTCAGCATCTCCACGGCCTTGGCTTTCGCCGCTTTTTTATCCAACTTCTGATGGAGCTGAATGGTTTCCATAAGTTGGGTGGAAATTCTCAAGAAAGGGTTGAGGCTGGTCATGGGATCTTGGAAAATCATAGAGATTTTATTCCCCCTCAGGGTTCGAAGCTGGTCCTCGGACATCTTTAAAATATCTTGACCCATGAAGAGGATTTCGCCCCCGGCATACCGCCCCGGAGGCTGGGCTACCAATTTCAAAAGACTCAAATTGGTCACAGATTTTCCCGAACCGGACTCCCCCACAATCCCCAGGGTCTCCCCCTTGTGTAAGGTAAAGGAAACCCCGTCCACCGCCTTCACCAGACCGTCATCAGTTTTAAAATGGGTCTGAAGATCCCTTACCTCAAGAATAATTTCACTGCTCATGGTTATTCCTATTAAATGTTTAATTTCATTTCTTTCTTAACTTGTGTCATAAAAATGCCCAGGAACGTAGCGAGGAAGATTTTCTGCAAGTGAAAAACGAACCGAAAACCGGAGCATACACCAAGTATGT
>CAZUXL010000201.1:0-1362 GCA_964624355.1 uncultured Spirochaetales bacterium | reverse complement strand
GCTCAAATTGGTCACCGATTTCCCCGAACCCGACTCCCCCACAATCCCCAGGGTCTCCCCCTTGTGCAGCGTAAAGGAAACCCCGTCCACAGCCTTCACCAATCCATCGTCAGTTTTAAAATGGGTCTGAAGGTCCCGCACCTCAAGAATTATTTGGCTACTCATGGTTATTCCTATTAATTGTTTTTACTTTGGGGATCAAATGCATCCCGCAGCCCATCTCCCAGAAAATTCATGGAGAAAAGGAAGACTGTCATGCCCAATGCCGGCACTAAAAGCCGCCATGGCACTGAAGTCATGGCCTCCACCCCTTCCTGAACCAGAAGCCCCCAAGAGGTCATGGGGGCTGATACCCCCAGACCCAGGAAGGACAAAAAGGCTTCCATCATGATGAAGCTGGGAATTCTCAAGGTGGCAAAAACAATGATCACCCCCAAGGTGTTAGGGAGGAGGTGACGAAAGATAATGCGTCCCGTACCAGCCCCGATAGTTTTAGCCGCTTCCACGAACTCGGAATTTTTCAGGGAAATGATTTGCCCCCGGACTACCCGGGCTTCCGTGAGCCAGCTGACGATGGCCAGGGCGAAAAAGAGATTCATGATATTCTGACCGAAGACGGCCATGAAAATAATCACCAACAGCATGTAGGGAAGACCGTAGAGGACATCCACGATTCTCATGAGGATCGCATCCACCCGGCCCCCCAGGTACCCCGCCAAAGCCCCGACCACAATACCGATCAGAATGGAGGTGAGAGTGCCGATGATGCCGATGGCGATGGAGATCTGCCCCCCATAAATCGTCCGGGCGAGCATATCCCGCCCCAGGTAATCCGTTCCAAAGATATACAGAGTGTTGTGCACTTTGGAACTCTTCATTTCCCCTTCAATGCGAAGGATGGTGAGTTTTTTTTCTTCGATCAACCGGACTTTCACCTCCGGGTCAGCCCCGGATTCGGTGATAGTTTTCATTTCGCTCACCAATTTTTCCACCGCCAGCGTGCCGGCAGTGGTGAAGGAGGGAGGGAGATCCTTGTGGAGGAGATTTTGAGCACGATAGGAATTGATGGGTAGAAGGGGGGCAAAAATCGCAATCAAGGTGTAAAAAACCACCACACCCAGACCAATCATGGCCATTTTATTCTTTTTTAGCCGCTTCCAGCCTTCCACATAAAGGCCGGTTCCCTTCACAGGATTCATGAGAACCGAGGTACTTCCTGGACTTTTCGTATCTTCTGCGTACTGAGCTTCGTCGGACAACGGGGCCCTCCTTATTTGTAGCTGACGCGGGGATCCAGGAAGGAATAGACCACGTCCACAATGAAATTCATAATCACCAAAATGAGGGAATACACGATCACTG
>CAZUXL010000200.1:0-3301 GCA_964624355.1 uncultured Spirochaetales bacterium | reverse complement strand
GAGTGCGGTCATCGAATCCCCGGAAATACATCTCCGCTGGCTTTTATTCGGGATTTACTTACTAAGTCTAGGTATTTGGGGATTATTATCTATCTATACACGCCGAAAAATACACCAATTCCTCTCTCAAGGATCTCCAGTGTCTGAACCGGTCTTGGCATTATTTCAGGAATCCCAAGTCCGTGCTGGTCTAAAAACTAAGTTTACCCTCCTGGAAATTCCCAACCTTCCGTCCCCGGTTCTCTTAAACCTGTTGAATCCCCGGATATTACTCCCAGCCCAGGCTCTTGATGATTCTCTCCACTTTACAAATTATTTTCTGGTTTCGTCCCCTGGTCTGGCTAGCCAGAGGCCGGCTTATCCAAGCCATGGAAGAAGCCTGTGATCAGACAGTTTTGAACCTTCGCCAGGATATCAATAACCAATTTTACGCCCTGACACTCCTGAAAGTTCTTACTCAGAAAAGTGTTGGGTTGCGATTCACTCCAGCCATGGCATCCCCCAAAGCGCTGGTCATCCGTTGATTGACCCTCCTGTCTAAAAGAATTACCTTATCCCCATGGCTAGCCCTGCTCTTTACAGCGGTCTTTTTAGGTAGCAGTTGCCTGGGGGGTGACCTTAACCGAGCCAGTGAAACCCGTACACTCAGCCTTGGTGAATAAACCAGGAGATCAGCAGCGTTGTATCTTCGGGGTATTCCACCGGTCCTCACCTGCATTGGGAGGTTCTTCAGGTCACGGATGATTCCCAAAGTAATGTTCAACCATTTTTCAACACGATTACCCTTGATCCCCTGAGTTTTTTCAATGAGCCCCCTCAGAGCCTTCCCTTTCCTGAAAATTACCAACCACCGAAGAGTAAAACTTCAGAGGCGATCTCGGAAGAACCCGTTAACTTTGATAAATTAATGCTAAGCTGGCCGATCCGGGGTCAATTACCCGTCCCACTGACGGAAGATTCCCGCAGCCCATATGCTATCAGGGTTTCCCCCCAGGAGTCCCTAGCGGCAGTGACCTCAGCTACCTTGGATAAAATCGGCTTCGACCCCCGGAACGGCGTGGAGGTCCTCGAATTCACCGGAAATCTCTTAGTTGAAGGAGTTCTCAAAATCAGCGCCACCAGTGGAACCCAAATTGTCGATATAAACGCCGCTTTACAGCGATAAAGAAAAATCAGTCTGCAGGAAGACTATTGGTCGTCACCCAAATTAAACCAATCTGGCTACTTTTTCGGCAACTCTGCGAATTAAATGGGCTTTTGAACAAAACTATTTGTGCCCCCTCTAAATATTGGATGTTGTCGACCCGTTGATCCCAAAAAAGGAATATTGCCACAGGAACCAGCTTTTTCTAGGGATGATTACCAATTCTCTATAGTACCTCGTGACCGGTCAGCCGAGGGAGTTTCAAGTCCTGCATGGATAGGATAGGCAGAAGCCCTCTGGCCTGATCCTCTTTGTCAAAGAGAAAATTAGAGGCTTGTTCACCGTCCTGTGTTAGAGTAATTTATTACCTCCCCTGGTGGCATCGATGGAAAGGCAACCCGGATCGAGAAGTCATAGGGTAATAAACTGTCCCCCCAGGTATCGGCACTGAGAAAATTAATTTTTAAGAAACGTCCACAAGCGAAGTTAGGACAGATGCTCCAACTGGGGTTTAACAACCGGGGCTCGATTCCTGGAAAAGATGGACTTCAACCTGGAGGGGTCGGCGTTTCATTCAAGACCAGCCAATACAGCCCCAGCTGTTGAACCGCTTTGATAAATTCTAAAAAGTCCACAGGCTTACGCACATAACTGTTAGCCCCCAGGGAATAACTACGAATGAGATCTTCCTGCTCACGGCTCGAGGTTAGGACTACCACAGGAATTAAAGATGTTCTGGAATCAGCCCGAAGGGCGCGTAAGACCTCCAGCCCACTAATTTTTGGTAATTTCAGATCGAGTAGGATTAAGTCCGGAAGCTCCTGGGGTGGATGGATCTCGTTCCCCAAGAGATAGTCCAATGCCTCTTCACCGTCGGAGACACAACGGAGATGATTGGCCAAATTGTTTTTCCGAAATGCCCGTTCCGTCAGTATCTGGTCATTTTCATTATCCTCAACTAAAAGTATGCTGGAGGTTTTCATGGGAGTCTCCTTTTTTGGGGTCCATTCCAAACGAAAATGTAAAGGTTGCACCATGGGCGGGAGCCCCAAACGCAGTGACCTCACCTTGGTGCCGTAAGATGATGCGTTTAACCGTCCCTAGCCCAATACCTGTCCCGGGAAACTCATGCTGGGAATGCAGCCGTTGAAAAGCCCCGAAAAGTTTGGTGACGTATTTCATGTCGAAACCAGCTCCATAGTCACGGATAAAAAATGTCGGACGATCCGCCTCGGGTACTTTACCGAATTCCACCCGAACCTCATCAGAGCGGGAACTGAATTTCCAGGCATTTTCTAAGAGATTGGTGAGTAGAATGCGTGTCAGGTGCGGATCTGCCCAGGCTTTAAGTTGTGGTTCTATTGAGACATTGACGGGGCGACCCCCTGCCTGACGTGACCAATCTACGGTGAGTTCTCGGACGAGAGCACTCAGATCTACCTCTTCGATCGCCAGGTCTTGGAGGCTGATACGGGACAAGCCCAGAAGATCATCGATCAACCAACCCATACGCTGGGTCTCGCTACGGATCCGTGCGAGATAGTCCGTCGCACCTGCGTCGAGAACGGAACCATAATCTTCGTTCAAGAGAGCACTAAAACCATCAATAGCCCGCAAAGGGGTCCTTAAATCATGGGATACTGAGTAACTGAAGGCCTCAAGCTCCTGAACGAGGGCTTCGAGGTTTCGGCTTTTTGCATCCAGGTGCTCCACCAGTGGGAGATTTCGCAATCCAATCTCGGTTTGCTTGACCAGAAGGCTGATCAGGGTTTGCTCATCCTCGTAAAAAAGTGGCGGTTCAGCAGAAATAATCACCAACTCCAAACGATCAAGATCAGATAATATGGAGAGGGGAACTCGGGTAATCCAGCTTTCCACAGGTCGCTTCCCCCTCCATCCCTGAGGCAAGTCTTTTTCTTCCAAAAAGAAACCATGGGGCATGGTATCACTAAGCGGCTTGCGCATGGCCGAGTCTGTGGGGAGCAAATAGTCACGGCCCACTCCAGCCACCTCCTCGAGGGGTACAAGTGACTTGGATTCCTCGGTCGATCCTTGTAGTAATCCCATTCTTCCAGCCCCTAGAGCACGATCAAATGCCCCTTTCAAAAGGCGCCAATAATTCCGGATTTCTAAAGGACCGGTTTCTTCGGCTAGACG
>CAZUXL010000199.1:0-3374 GCA_964624355.1 uncultured Spirochaetales bacterium | reverse complement strand
AGTGGCCAGAGGTTATCCTGAGAGTCAACTTGAAGGGTTGCGAATTTGTCCAGGGAGTCTTCTGGACTGGGACTGTTTTTTGGAAAATTTTGGTTTAAAACCTCCCTAATTCTACCCCAGCGCAGGGGGACATCTCCTTCAAAATTTATAGTCCCTGGGAAGCTTTGTGGGTCTACGGCCTGCTGGTTTGCTGTGACTATTATTCCTTCCTGGGGATTTTCAATCCAGGGTAAGTTATTTGTATACAAGCTTCCTTCCCAATTTCCCCGGGAACTCCCACTTGGTCGGGGAACAGTCCCTAGGATATCCTGCGGGGCTCCCTTTCTCAAAGGTAGGGCTGCGCTTCCCAAATAGGCGATGGAGCCGCTGGTGTCGGCGAGTACCCAATGGCCCACAAATACTCTCATCTGGGCAAAGGATTCCCGGGCTTGCATCACATTCTTTGAATGATAAAGTTGGCGGAAAACTGTGAGTCCCGGACCGGGGTCTCTTTGACGCTGGAGGCAGAGAATAGGAACACTTTTTCCCAGTCTCGGAAGGAGATCGTTAAGAACCACACCGGTTTTTCCTGTTCTTAAGGGGCGGAATTCCTTACGGAAGGTTCCATCCTCACCGCGGATTTTGAATTCCATTTCTCCTTCTGTGAGAGAACCTTCATCTTTCTCCACCACCACATCCGACACGTCAGCCCAGTTGGCCGTGACACCCCAAGCTACAGATCCATTGGTGCCAAAGACAACTCCTGGAACTCCAATGAAGGTCGCCCCGGTGATCTGATAGCCCCCATCCCCCTCCAGAGTTATATCAACTAGATACCCAATACTGGGTAACATGTGAGCCAGGTGGGGATCCGAGGCCAAGAGGGTCCCCCTACCAGCGTTTCGCTCAGAGCTTATAGCCCAGTTATTGGAGGCAAACCCTCGGCCTAAAAAATCAGGAATCAGGAAGTTTTCTGGGAAAGAACCTGATGCAACTGGCGTAGGGCCTAAGTTCGGGGTTAACGCCCTGTGGGATGGAGCCCATTGGGATTCCAACCAAGCTTTTAGTTCAGGATCCAAGGCAATCCCTGGAATAGACTTTGGTTTCCACCCTGGAGTTAAGGGGTTTTGTTCTGGGTTATTTTGAATCCCTTCAGGCCAAACATGCCCTCCCCAGTCCCTCGCCGGCGGCCATATACTCAAAACCCGGTCAATAGCATTTTCTTTCCCTTGGGACAAACCATAGGCCATGAGTTCCATACGCTGAACTTCAAATTCCCAGTTTTTAGTCAGTCCAAAAGATATCAGACTGATAATCAAAGCGCTATCCAGGGGACGCCAGGTTTGAGGTGTGACCCCAAGGAGGCGATATTCCAGGGGAATGGGCTCTTGGGCCGTGGCGTAGTTTACACCCTGAGCAAAGGCTTCGAGGATAAGCAGATCCTGGGGGGATGCGGCCTCCAGAAATGCCTGAGTATCCTTCTCCAGCCCCACACCTCGGCTCAGAACTTCCAAACGCATCACGGTTTCTAAATTTAACCGATCTCCTATCAGTTCCCGTAATCGTCCCGATCCTAGACGGCTTAATATCTCCATTTGGAATCGCCTATCCCGTCCCTCCATATAACCTAGGGCAAAAAAAAGTTCACCTTCTGTTTTAGCATTGATATGTCCAACCCCCCAAGAATCCACTTGGACTTGTGCGTTATGACCAGCTTCTAAAATCCGTACACCCTGAGACTGGGGGTATTCGGGGAAAATCCTCCAGGATAAATAAGCCCCTGTTCCACTGGTGCAGGAGGAAAAAAGGAAGACAGTTAGGAGCAGTCTCCAGAGCCAAGGAGATTTACGCATATCATAATTATAGAAGAGGAAAACCGAGGGATACCAATAGATTTTATGGAATTATTCAAAGGGGTTGTCTCCTAAGGATGGGGGAAAACCTTCCAAGACAGGAGTGAATTTGACTTAGCCACCCATAGGTGGGAAATCTCACAGATTATAGGTCCGATAGTGTCCAGAATCTTAGTGGTAATTTTTGATATAAATCACCATAAAATACCCTGTGGAATAGGGCTGTTCAACTTTTTACGTCAAAAATTGAGTTCATTTTTCTCTTTTTTTGTACTTCTTCATCGTTTCAGCAATTACTGTAGAATCTTAAATATATGTATTAGAACAAGATAGAGAAAACACAAAGATTCTGGACACTAATCCTAGATTGATTCCCCACGAAAAAAAAACGATTTCTCCGACAGAAAATCATCCTTTTGGCACAGCCTTTGCAACACCTGGGTACGACAGGGATTCACCGGGGTCGATGACACCGAAGGCTCCCTGGCGCTTTTCGCAAAGGAGGATTTCATGCGGAAAATTGCTATTTACGGAAAAGGCGGGATCGGAAAATCCACCACGACACAAAATACGGTGGCCGGTCTGGCTGAAGCAGGGAAAAACATCATGGTCATCGGCTGTGATCCAAAAGCAGATTCCACCCGGCTGCTCTTAGGCGGTCTGGTTCAGAATACCGTTCTGGACACCCTTCGGTTGGAAGGGGAAGACGTGGAATTAGAAGACGTGATGAAAAACGGATACGCCCGTACCCGGTGTGTGGAATCCGGCGGTCCAGAGCCAGGAGTGGGTTGTGCCGGTCGGGGAATCATCACCTCCATCAACCTCTTGGAACAGCTGGGCGCTTTTAACGACGAACACAAACTGGACTACGTTTTCTATGACGTTTTGGGTGATGTGGTTTGCGGTGGCTTTGCCATGCCGATCCGGGAAGGAAAAGCAGAAGAGATTTACATCGTAGTTTCCGGAGAAATGATGGCCATGTACGCTGCCAACAATATCTGCAAAGGTATCGTGAAGTACGCCGACGCCGGTGGAGTTCGCTTGGGTGGACTTATCTGTAACAGCCGTAAAGTGGACAACGAAGCCAATATGATCCAGGCCTTTGCAAAAAAACTTGGCACCCAAATGCTCCACTTTGTTCCCCGGGATAACATGGTTCAAAAGGCTGAAATCCACCGGAAAACGGTGATTGAGTTTGAACCTTCCCACGGTCAGGCGGATGAATACCGTGCATTATCCAAAAAAATGGATGAAAACAAGATGTTCGTCATCCCCACCCCTCTGGAAATCGAAGAGTTGGAATCCCTACTCATGGAATTCGGAATAGCTAACTGAAATGCCATGGGAGCTACTGCGGTGGATTCCTGCGGCGTGAAACGCCTCCCTCAGATGCTCACATACCTACGGGTATGCTGCGCTCTTCGGATTGCGTTTCCCTTGCCGGAACCCATCTCGGGCTTGCTCGGTGTGCCGTTGCGCACCGGCCCTCGATCAAAACGCTTGACCGCGTTTTGCGCTACGCTCACATGACATTTCAAAATC
>CAZUXL010000198.1:2930-3424 GCA_964624355.1 uncultured Spirochaetales bacterium | reverse complement strand
CCCGGGCCTTAACCGGCCTTGTTCTTAATGTGAAGGACTACGGAGCCAAGGGAAATGGAACCACCATGGATACCCTGGCCATTCAGAGAACCATCGACGCTTTGCCGGCCACCGGGGGGACCGTCCTGCTCACCGGAGGAACCTTTCTCTCCGCCACCGTGAGGCTGAAAAGCCATACGACCTTCTACATTGATACCACGGCCACCCTCCGGGGAAGCCATTATTACAACGACTACCCCTACCTATCCCCCCCGACCTTAAACGGACAGCTGCTGAACTGCCGCCGGGCTCTGATTTACACCGAAAGCGCTACAGATGTGACCATCACAGGCGGTGGTACAATCGACGGCCAGAACCAGTACTACGACCGGGCGGGGTACAAAGAAGCCTACCGTCCCATGGCCATCTTCACCACCCTCTCTGACCACGTAACCTACTCCAACTTTAAAATGGTGAATCCTGCCATGTGGGGTGTGGTTAGCATGGAAACCACG
>CAZUXL010000198.1:0-2920 GCA_964624355.1 uncultured Spirochaetales bacterium | reverse complement strand
GGTTGAATATCACCACTTCGGGGATCACTCGGGATGGGATAGACCTGATCGACAGTAAAAGAGCCGTGATCTCCAATAATGTGATCAATTCCGGGGACGACGGAATTTGTCTCAAGACCCACAACACCATGGGGCTGATCGATATCCTGGTGAAAAACAATACCGTCCAGTCCAACTGTAACGCCTTGAAATTCGGAACCCCCACTTATGGCCCCATCCAAAACGTGGTCTTCCAGGATATCACTATCAAGAACCCCCGAATTTCTGGTATAGCCGTGGAAGCCATCGACGGTAGCGATATGAACGGCGTTACCTTCCAGAGAATCACCATGGACAAAGTCGGATCTCCTTTTTTCGTCCTCCTGGGGAACCGGGGAAGCACCCCCACAGGGCTCCCAGCCAAAATCGGCAGTATCACGAATCTCACATTTAAGGATATCACCGTTACCGATACCGTGAGCCAGTGGGGCAACATGATCACCGGAACCATCATAAACGGTGTCACCTACAAGCCCTCCAACATCCTCTTCGATAACGTAAAGATCGCCATGAAGGGGGGAGCGACCACGGCCCCCGGTAATCCTCCGGAGTACGCCGGTCAGTATCCTGAAATCGACATGTGGGGCAATCTCCCCGGTTCGGGCCTATGGATCCGTCACGTAAAAGGTATCCGCTTTGTGAACTCTTCCCTATCCCTCTCTGCCGCAGACGCCAGGAAACCCATAGTCCAGACCGATGTGACCGGGTACACTTGGGAAGCCGCTGCTACCACGACCACCATTCGGGTTCACAAAGATGTAGGTTACGGTAATTCGATCTATGTGAGAGGTTCCCAGGCTCCCTTGAGTTGGACTACCGGAATAAAGGCCACTTGGACCCTGGGAAATATCTGGGTATACACCACAAATGAGATCCCCACAGGGCTACCATTTGAGTTCAAGGCCCTGAAAAATAACACCACCTACGAAACGGGAACTAATCATCCAGGAGTGGGCGGAAAAACCCTGGATATTTATCCCCTAGGATACTGACCGGATAAAATTGCCAAGGTTTGCGTTTTAAAACCTTCACTCTTTCTTGAGAAGCATGGCTTGGAGGGGATTTCCCTTCAACCCATGCTATTTTTATAGGAAATGAGGCGAAAAGCCCCGCCCAGGCCCTAATTTGCCAAAAACCAGGCAAGGGTCCAAACTTCGTCGCCACCAGATTTTCCAGATTCCCGGTAACCCCAATCAGAATCATCCGACCCCCTCCTGCGGATACCAAGTTTGGTAAAATCCCCTGCCACAACTCCACAATTCCCAGAAACCCACGTCTAATGGGGATGGACCTCTCCCCTTGATAACAAACCTAAGGGGAGTTATATGGATCTAAAACTGCAAAACACCTACTTATACGGAAATCAGAGGAGGACTCCTGGCAATCTCCTTGCCAGCCCATTCAACGATGGCTTCCAGCTCCGTATAAGGTCAACTCGTTTCTGGTCGATCAGTTTTTTCTTCTGGACCAGCCGGAGCAGGATTTCCCTCCAGGCCTTGACCAGTTGCCTGTCGGCGATCATGGGTATCGAACCCGCCTTCCAATACCAGAACAGGCCAATGGGAATGAAAGTGGGCGATTCCCCGAAGGTCTGATAAAAGACCGCCCCAAAAGGCTTCCAGTCGTAACGGAAGTAAGACCTCAGGATTTTGGGAATAGTAAAGCCTGGCCTATGTGTCAGATCCAAAAGAAGTTCTTCCGCCAGATACTCCGCATAGAGGATGGTCCTCTTCTGGTCACAGCTGGGGCATAGGTGGAAAACCTTGCACGAAAACGGCCAGAAATAGGAGTGTCCACAGTCCACATACCGGATGCGGGCCAAACCCCGGGTCCAGTCCGCAAAGGTGAGAAAAGTATCGACTCGGTTTAGAATTTCCTGCTGATGCTGGGAATAGCCTTCATAGGCTGTAGGAGAATATCGGAATACGTTTTAAACTACCCCGGGACTATGGGGTTGATAAGCTACCACACTGTAAGGACAGCGACTTAGAGGGTTCCTGCTTCATTGCGTCCCAGGGGCACGGAGGGCGCCGAAGGCGGTCCGACCAAAGGGAGGACGGGAGCGAAGCGGACCCCAGAGTCGACCCGGTGCCGCCAATACGGCAGGGACCCAAAAAAAGCCCATCCCCCCCTTTCCTCTTTCCTTACTCCCCCATCCCTGAACTTGTCTCAAAGCGTAGCGAGGGTGATTTCTGCAAGCGAAAATTGATCTGAAAAACGCAGCATACCCGTAGGTATGTGAGTATTTGAAGGAAATTTTCACGCCGCAGAAATAACCCGCAGTAGCTTTGGGACAAGTTCAATAGTTTAACGGTCCATAGGTATTCGGCATAGGCCTACTCACGTATTCCTTCCGTCGCAGGTACTTGATCCCTTCAACAGCGGCCTCGGCGGCGGAAACAGTGGTGGTGTAGCAGACTTTTCGGCGCACGGCTTCGATCCGCATGTACCCATCGTCGGCCACGGAGTACCGGCCTTTGGGGGTGTTGATCAAAAGGTTCACCTTTCCGCTTCGCAGATACTCGATGGCGTTGGGACTGCCTTGATTGTATTTCTTGATAATTTCTGCCTTGATGCCATTCTCTTCCAGGAACTCGGAGGTTCCCCGGGTGGCACTGATGGCAAAGCCCAAGGAAACGAGTTCTTTAATCAACGGGAGAATGGTGGGCTTATCCGCATCATGGACCGACACAAACACGGTCCCTTCCACTGGAAGGTGATTATTCACCACAGCTTGAGCTTTGAAATAAGCCTCCCCGAAGGTCTCGCCGGTGCCCATGGCCTCCCCGGTGGATTTCATCTCAGGCCCCAAAAGAGGGTCCAGATCGGCAAACCGGTCAAAGGAGAATACCGCCTCTTTCACCGCCCAGCCCACCTTACA
>CAZUXL010000197.1:0-3443 GCA_964624355.1 uncultured Spirochaetales bacterium | reverse complement strand
GCAGGTTTGACCCTGGCCTACTCATCCCAAACGTCAAACCTCAGAAATACCAATAGCCAGAGGATTGTCTTAAATTTTAATCAAACCATAGACCAGTCCACAGTGGCCACCGGGATCATTTTTTCCACTCTCAACGATAGTCCTTCCAATGATGGAACCAGTCTTTATGTGGCTACCACTTTAGTTCCCACGAAAATTGAAGTTCTGGGAAAGTCCGTGATAGCCACTTTGGATCTTACATCATCCAAAAACATGATCGAGATCAAGTTCGACTCCCAAATCCTCACGGGAGCCAACGGAGCGGCAAGATTGGATACCAATGGCAACACCATTCGAGGGGAAGTAGAAGATACCCGGTATATTTATCCCACAGTAAGTGCCATTACCGGTGGAACAATCCTTTCCTTGAATACGGGAGCTACAAGAAATCCCCAAGCCACTGCCACGGTGACTGCCACAAACCTTTTTTCCAATAGCGCTTATATCACCCAAACCCTCTTTCAAGCCTCAACACCCAACACCATCACTTTTACAGCTTCTGACACCGGTGCAGGAGTAAATCCCTCAGGATTTTCCACTGCTAATCTAACTGCGGCCACGAAAGCCTATAAAAATGCGGATGGAGCCTGGGTAGAAACCCCCTTCACCCTCACCTACAACCCCACAACCCGGGAAGCATCTGTATCCATAACCACCCCCGCTATTGGTGCCACCTATAAAATAGTGGTGAATAAGTATGAGATTGCCGAAAGTACGGCTCTTTTGGGCTTTATTCATAGAGCTTCCTGGGACAAACTCAACACTGGAGGCAGTCGGGATTTAGTTCAGATCTATACCATAACCAATACAGGCTCCGCGGGTGCTACGGCCCCCACAGTTTCCTCTGGTGGTTCCGCAGGAGCCTTATACGTGGATATTACCACCACCTACCCCATGGATTTGGCCACGGTGAATGCAAAATCCCTGAAAGTATTTTTATCTGGTCCTACTCTGTCCGATGGAAACACAGGATCCGCTGGATTCTACCCCTATACCTTAGTACCCATGGAAACCAGTTCCAGTGTGTCCCTGAGCTCCGATGCGGTGTGTAATCACTTTAGATTGTACTTATCCTCCACGGTAAAGTCACTGACGGGAACAAAAACCCTGTATCTCGCACCTACGGTTTTATCTACGACCGACGGAACAACCCCTGCACAAGATCGCAGGAGTTTTGGGAGTATCAGCATTGCCGATGATGCATGGAACAAAATAAGCTTCTAACCAAGCGAATTGGATCTCTCTCAAAAAAAAACCGCCTTTAACGGCGGTTTTTTTTGCTTTATCCATTTTGTGTGTTAACTATTAAAAGGAGGAGAAAACCATGAATCCGGTTCCTGAGGATTTTTCCACACCAAGTACCCATGAAAAAACGGAATACAAGGCTTTTATACAAGACCCTCAAATGATAGACCCGGAACAACCTTCCCAGGATCCGAATAAAAAACTCTGGGATCTCCTGCGGCTCCTCTCCCTCTAAGAATTAACTGAAATTATAGACGTACTCCCTCAGTTCATCGGTGCCGTTTCGGAGGGCCAGCTTGGCTACTTTATCCGCCATTTCCTGGGAAAGTTTGGGATTGGCCAGGATTTCTGCGGATTTGATCACCAGTTTACGGGGATTGGAAATATAGTGCCCCACGTCATTTTTGATGACAAAGTTCACATTTCCTTTTTCCTGACCGTAGATGTAGTTCACCACGATGAGGGGCTTGTGGAGCATGAGAATCTCCATGACCGTGGCAGGTCCCCCTTTTGAAATAACCAAATCGGCCATATTCATGAGCTCGTACATAAAGTCCACAAACCCATAGATCCTGACCATGGGCCGCCCGGATCCGTATTTGGCCACCATGGATTCGCACTGGGCTTGTAATTTGGCGTTTTTACCGCAAACCACGGCAATTTCCACGTCCAGTCTCTGGAGCAGTGCCTGCTTGAGGATATTCTGGGCTCCCGGGATACCGTCGCCCCCTCCGGCGAGAAGGAGAAGTTTTTTCCCGGTGATAAATCCAAATTTAGTTTTTTCCAGGGCAATAAGGTCGGCGGGCATGGGCCTTTCAAAATGCCGGCGTAGCATGAGGGGTATGACTTTGATCATCTGGGGATCCACCCTGTGTTTCAGGGCATCCCCTTTGGCCTGGTGGGAAAAAACCACCAGGGGACGGTCTTTACGGATAAACCAGAACGGATGAACCGTGAAAGGATCCATGACCACGGTGACCATGGGGATGCTCCACCCCTCCTCTATGAGAATCTCGTGAACCAACTGGATCAAAAGAAAATGCAGGATAACAATCTTGGTAATCCCCTGCTCCTGAATGTACTTTTTCAAATGAGGTTTGATCCAAGGACGAAGCACCATGAGCTCGATTTGCTGAACCAGGGAAAATTTTGAGGATTCAAAAGTAATGGGCCAGAGCCAAGGGTGATCCTGAACCGAAACTTTGTACCCTTCTTCCACCACGTTCCGGATGAATTTGGACTTGGGATCCAGGGCATCGAGCATGAAATTTTCACACTCCCCGGGATGGGCTTCTTCCATGGCATGGCTCAGGGCTTTGGCCCCGGAAATATGACCACCACCGGTGTTGAGGTATAGATATAAAATTTTCTGCATAATAACTCCCATGGTAGGCTCTTTCCCAGAGCATCGTACTGTTAATCTATAATAGGTGTGGGAAATTGGCAACCGGTGAAAAATTGGCCGGGGGTTTGGGGGCCGGCCCCCAGGAGAGGGGGTGGGCGGAACCGCTTTGCGGTGGGAGCCCAGGGGGAGACTTCCCCCCCCTTGCCACAGCTTTACCTCTCTCTTATACTGGCCCTCGAGGAGATACAAAATGGTAGAATTCGTAGAGAGCCGGCGGGTTAAAATTGTCTGTACCCTAGGTCCAGCTACAAATACGTATGAAAAGGTGTTGGAGTTGGCGAAAGCCGGCATGAATGTCGCCCGTCTGAACTTTTCCCACGGTAGTTACGAAGACCACCAGATCCGTTTCGACTGGGTCCGAAAGGCTTCCCAGGAATTGGGTCGTCATTTGGCCATCCTCCAAGACCTCCAAGGTCCGAAAATCCGGGTTCGGAAGTTCGAAAAAGACCAAATTGAGCTGAAAAAAGGGGCTAAATTCACCCTCACCGTCCGGGATATCCTGGGGAATGAAAAAGAAGCCGCCGTGAGTTATCCCACCTTTAACCAGGACGTGAAGCCCGGGGACATCGTGCTTTTGGACGACGGGAACCTAAGCTTGAAGGTTTTAGAGGTTCAAGGCCCCGATGTGCACTGCGAAGTGGTTTATGGGGGAATCCTGAAAAATAACAAGGGTGTGAATCTTCCAGGAAGCGTGCTTTCCGTGGAAAGTTTGACCGAAAAGGACAGGGAAGACCTGGCTTTTGGGTTGAAAATC
>CAZUXL010000196.1:0-3477 GCA_964624355.1 uncultured Spirochaetales bacterium | reverse complement strand
ATCAACAGTAGCCCATTTATCTTGAAGATAGGCCGTGCCCACGGGGTCAGTGGGATATTCAAGAGAATGACCATCGCCAATATAGATCCAGTCAATTTCAATGGGGCCATCTTGATCTAAGGCAAAACCGATGGAACTTATTGAACCAGACCAATTATTTGTAGTATCAAAAATGACTATTTTCCATTCTGTGGTTAAGCCCACTGTCGCGCCAACAGTAACATTCGCAGGATATTGTTTGAAGCGAAGCCTATTAGTTCCAGAAACAGCCCTTGCCTTTACCATAACAACTTTAGAGTAATTGGGATCGATTGAAATCGATTTATTGAAAAATCCTGTACTCCCTGGGGTTCTTTGAATCCGTAAGATACCAGTAGTACTAGTAATCAGAGCGTTCTTGTTGGGTGTCCACCACCCATCAACAGTAGCCCATTTATCTTGAATATAACCCGTGCCAGCGGAGTCATTTGGGTATTCAGGCGGAGTATAATCCGAAGAGATATCACCATGACCAATCAAATAATTCCTTTCAGAATAATCAATTGGTACAGTCTTAAACATTTCGATTTTCCGACTGGGATCAAGTTTGTGGGATAGGAGAATATAGAGCTTGAGAGAGGGAATACTAGTGAGATCTCTTTTAATCCATGAGTCCGAGGGTGTAAGATAATTATTCCCGGATCCATATAAATAATTAACTTCATGTGTAAACTCATAATTCCAACGGTAGAGTTTTGTTAGGTCATTAAAAAGCCCATCAATAACAAAATCAGAAACCGTCGTTTGATCTCGCTGAGGAGCAATCATTACTTTCTCTATCTGATACTTTGAAGCTGGGTTAATACTGATCAGATCCTGCACTTTTGATCCTGGAATAAGTTGGAGAAAGCGATTTTCTTCACTATAATCATAATATTTAACTTCTCCTCCAAGGTTTATGGTAAAAGAACCGACAAAACGTTGAGTTGTCAAACTTGCCTTGGGTTTACTTTTTATACTCAATAACCCCAAGGACTCACCTCGGTATTTTTTTTCAAAATAGGGAATATCCGTGTCGTTTAAATTCCATCCTGGGAAAGGGATTTTCAGGTCTAATTTGTTTGTGGTGGTTTTAATGGTGCCAACCATCCTGGCCGGATCATAAACAGTGGTGTAAGTGATCTTCGTGGTGCCCCCGTTATTAAAGATGTTCACAAGTTCGGGGATGGCAGAACTGACAGCGGGTGCCAAAGCCAGTATCGTGGCTCCAATAGTTAAAGGCGTTGTGGCCAAAGCATTGTAAATTTCAGGAGAAATTACCTTCACTGCATTTGCAAACCCCGTGACGTCTTTTTGGGATGATTCATAAGCACTTGCCCCATTGAGACCTAACACAAGGTTCCTGACGCTTTCAAAAAAACCAAAATGCTCCGTAGACGCAGTTGTCCCTGTGGCAACATCACTATTCCAGTTTCCCAGCCATTTTCCTTGCACATTGGCATCGGTAAGAAAGTCACTCTCCAAATCGTACTTTTGAGGGTCCTTGTCCGCAATGGGAATCGTATATCCTTTTTCACTATCAAAAGCTTGGACTTCTGGAACCCTGGTAACTATGGAACAGTAGGAAGCGTTGGCGCTGTTTTGACTCCGGTAAATGAAGGTGCGAAAATCCCCGGTGTCCCGGTTATAAAGGACAAAAAATTTGTTGGCGTCTGGGACTGAAAGAGAGCCGTTTGGATCACCGGTAATGCGACCCTTGAAGTCGTCATAAGTAACCCTTCTGATGTAGAGAACCCACCCGTCTTTGGGTTCACAGCTTTGATTGTTTTGATCCATTCCTTCGTAACCATTTATGGAAAAGGGAACTGCTAGATCGTGATTGACAAACCAAGAAGAACCATCAGGAGTCCACCATTCCCAGCCGTCAGCCGGGTCAGTCTCAGGTAGGGGCATACTCGCCAACAGGGAACGATCTTGACTGATCCGGGGATCTTCAGTCCCATCCATAAGCGGAAGGGGAGACGTACATCCTGAGAATAAAAAAAGTACCCCGGCGAGGGTGAGAGTCAGGTTCTTCATACATTTTTCCTTTTACTGAGAAATAATACTTGTTTTATAATCGCTCCAGCCCTTAGCGGACTTGTAGGCGGCAACACTGTCAAAGGGCACTTTAATGGCTAAAGACCCGCTGTTGATGTCGAACATATACATCCCCCCTGACGGAGGGACCGTAGAGTTCATCACCACTGTCCCCAGGCTGGTACAGTTGTAGAGAGCCCTCCAACCAAGGAATGTGACGCTGGAAGGTAGAGTAATGTTGGTGAGACTGAGACATTGCTCAAAGGCGTTATTTTCAATGGTTGTAACACTGGATGGGATCGTAATGTTTACAAGGTTGGTGCAGAAAGTGAAGGCTGAGACTTCAATGGTAATGACACTGCTAGGGATCGTAACGCTCGTAAGACTCTCGCACAGAAAAAACAAAGAATCCCGGATAGTTGTTATACCGTTAGGAAGTGTGACGCTCGCAAGTCTCCCGCTATATGCAAAGGCCTTCGTCCCGATGGAGGTAACACTGTCAGGAATTACCAGGTTAGTTAGCCCTTCACATCCAGCGAATGAATAAGCCCCAAGGGAGGTGATAGTATTGGGAATTGTGATGGACGTAAGCCCGCTACTGGCAAAGGCATAGGCGCTGATGGAGGTGACACCAGGAGGGAATGTAAAACTTGTGAGACTCCGGCATCCAGAGAAGGCTCCCCGACCGATGAAGGTGACACCTTCGGGAAGAATGAGGCTTGTGAGACTACTGCACCCAGCGAAGGCCTCATCTCCGATAGTAGTTACACTATCAGGAATTGTGATGTCTGTGAGTTCGCCACTACTGGAAAAGGCGTTAGCCCCGATAGCGGTGACCTTTAACCCATTTACAAAATCGGGAATAACAACTTTTCCGGTTTTTCCAAACCCTGAACTGGATGTCACCGTATAAGTCGGTGTAGGAACTGGTGTAGTCGGCCCCTGACAGGCGGTTATTAATATTAATGTCAAAAAAAATATGCTAATTTTTAAATAAAAACTCATTTTGTTCCAACTTGTATTTGACTATGAAAAATAATCTATCAAAAATTACCATTTGTATCAAGGGTGTCCATCAGGGAGTCACCGCCAGAAATAAGTATATATAAGAAAAATTTAAGCCTGTTTTTTCGCAATACAGGAGCAAAGCACCGCTCCTTTAAATATGCACCGATGGCCTTGCGAATGCCTGTCCGACAAGATTGATAGGACTAATAAGTTGACAACTCTTCAAATCATTGCACAAGTAAAATAATCTTTTACAAAACATGAAGCACAGCCCCCCACTATGCCCTTCCGTATTGTCGGGAGGGGGAAGGGAGGCCCTATGAAAAAAGTCGTGTTCCGGAGAAAGTCCCTGTGGGGACCAATCCGGGTCTTCGTATACTATCAATCCCATGATCACTAACCTCAAGGTCT
>CAZUXL010000195.1:0-3511 GCA_964624355.1 uncultured Spirochaetales bacterium | reverse complement strand
ACGGTGGAATTGGGTCGGGCGAAAAAGCAGATCAAAGATATTTTGGGAATGGGTGAAGGAACGATTATCGCCCTGGATAAATTGGCCGGTGAAGCGGTGGACATCCTGGTGAATCATAAACTCATTGCCAAGGGCGAAGTGGTGGTGATCGATGAAAACTTCGGTGTCAGGGTGACTGAAATCGTGTCCGGTCCCGACAAAATGATGGAAGGCTGAGTTAACCTTCCATATTTGATCATTAGGGCTCTCTGTGGTACTCTTATTCCTGTCACCTGGGGAGGGGATCATGAAAATCCAATTTACCATATTACTTTTACTCGTGGCGGGGGCCTTGAATTCACAAGCGACCCCAGCTGCTCCCATTACCGATGAAACAGCCTTAACCATCACCGATGAAGGGACTCCCACACCTCCGGGGGCTAACGGAGAAGCCACCCAGGCTCTGACTGGGGATGTGGGGGTTTGGGATTTTGTGAGAATGATTTTTATCCTCGCCGTGGTGGTGGGCCTGGTTTATGCCTTTATTTACTTCATGAAAAAGGCTGGAAAAATCGGCAATCCCACCTTGGAAGGGGTGCAGATATTAGGATCCCAAATCCTTACGGGGAATAGGGTTCTTTATGTGGTGGATGTGGCCGGCGAAGTTCTTCTTTTGGGGGCCGGTGATGCCTCCATCACCCTGATTAAAGAAATTACCGACCCGGAAGTGAAGGATGCCCTGAGGCTCCAATCCTCAAAAGTACAAGAAACGGCCTCCACAGGATTCTCCCAATTTCTACAAAAATTTATGAAAACCACCCTGAAGACCCCTCTATCGGCAGATTCTGAGAAAACTTCAGTGGATTTTTTGAAAAAACAGCGGGAACGCCTTAAAAAGATGTGACAAAATCCCCAATATTAGTTTATTATAACGTAAGTAAAATATAAATTTACTTTTTCAAAACCTGGGGGGGGAATGAAAAAGGTCTTTGTCCGTATTATTCTAGGAGCGGTTCTGCTCTTGGGAAGCGGAGTTGTACCAGCTGCGGCTCAGCAGGCGGTGGTTCAAAACAATTCCGGATTAAATCTACCATTTGTCGATCTCCAACTTCGATCACCTCAAAACAATAAAGAAGTGGCTCTGTCTTTACAGATTTTACTTCTTCTAACAGTGATCGGGCTAGCTCCCTCCATTCTCATCCTCACCACCTCCTTTTTGCGGATCGCCATCGTCCTGGACTTTATCAAAAGGGCCCTTTCCCTCCAACAAATGCCCCCGAACCAGGTGATCATGGGAATCTCTCTTTTTTTAACCCTGTTCATCATGTTCCCCGTGTTCAACAATATTTACACCAAAGGCTTTGTGCCCTTTTCCGAGGGGAAAATAGACACTGCGGAATTTTTTCAAGAAGTAGAAGACCCCCTTCGGTTGTTTATGTTCAAACAGATGGCGGGGAACAACCATAACGACATTAAACTTTTCATGAAGATGTCCAATCTTCCCAAACCGAAGTCTTTAGCCGATGTTCCTACCCACGTGATTATTCCTGCCTTCGTGCTTCACGAAATGACCGTGGCCTTTAAAATTGGTATCCTTATTTTTATCCCTTTCATCGTGGTGGATATGGTGGTTTCCTCAGCCCTCATGGCCATGGGTATGATCATGCTTCCTCCGGTGATGATTTCCATGCCCTTTAAACTCATGCTCTTTGTTTTGGTGGATGGTTGGAGTCTGTTGGTCACCCAATTGGTGAAGAGTTTCGGGTAAGGGAGGACGAATATGGATGTGGGAATGGCTGTTTACCTCATGAACTCAGGAATCTTTCAAACTCTGCTTCTTTCGGCTCCCATGCTGGTGATCGGTGTGGCCATTGGTCTGGTGATCTCCATTTTCCAGGCTACTACCTCCATTCAAGACCAGACCTTGAGTTTTGTGCCTAAAATCATAGGAATTCTCGGGAGTTTAGTGGTGTTTGGACCCTGGATGTTTGCTTCTTTAAAGCAGTACACCATTAATCTTATGGAAATGATTCCGCTCATGGTGCGTTAAGGTGTTTTTAACCGAGCTGGTGAACGCCGCCCCTTTATTTTTCCTCCTCTTTGCTCGGATTCTGGCTATGTTGACCGTAGCTCCCCTTTTTTCCTCCGGCTCCGTTCCTGCGATTGCCCGGGTGGCCTTAACTTTGTTCACTGTGATCACCATTTTTCCCTGGGTGAAGACCTTGGATTATTTCATCCCCAACAATGGCTTGGCCTTTGTGGGTTTGTTGGTGGGGGAAGTTCTTTTGGGAATTTTAACTGGGTTTATCGTCACCCTGGTGTATCAAATTTTTCAGTTATCCGGTGAACTTTTCGCCACGCAAATGGGTTTCTCCGCCTCCGTAGTCTTTGATCCCTTGGCCCAGATTGAAATTCCCGTTTTAGGTCAGCTATTTAATCTGATCGCCATGTTTGTGTTTATTTCTGTGGACGGCTTTCAGCGGCTGTTCCTGGTGAACGTTTTTAAATCCGTGGAGGTCCTGCGGGCTTCCGATCTTTTAACCCAACCGGATTTTCTGTCGGCCAAACTCATCGGCACCCTGGGAATGATATTTGAAAAATCCATTCTCATCAGCCTGCCCATCTTGGGCACCTTAATTTTGGTAACCATGGTCCTGGGGCTCATGGGTAAGGCCGCGCCCCAGATGAATTTGCTCATGATCGGTTTTCCCGTATCCATCGGCGTGGGTTTTGCGGTGATGATCGTGGCCATGCCCTTCCTTACCGACGCCTTCGTCGGGGTGGTGGACTTGGGTCTCAATGAAGTTCTGGATGTGATGGATAAAATTTCACCTCCCACGAGGGTGGGATTATGAGAAATCTTCCCGCCCATGACCAAAAAGTGTTAATTCCTGACTTTCTCCCCCCCTGGATGATCCCCGAGACCCCTGAGGAGTCCCGGTTTAATTTCCATATTCAATGGTTTTCCGCCGAAGATGAGGGCCGGACCGAAGAACCCTCGGAAACCAAGATCCGCAAGGCCCGGGAAGATGGAAAGGTCGCCAAGAGCGTGGATTTGGTCTCCGCCTTGGTCCTTTTGATCCCTGTGGCCATGATTGGGATGACGGCGAAAAGTATATTTGATACTTTTGTGGAAATGATGGGATTCTTTTTGAGCCAGGCGGTAACTATTGATCCTGTGGCCCAAGGCAGAGCCCTTCAAGGTCCCTTCTTTAACTATTTTATACGACTAGTGCTTCCCATTTTAGGCATCGCCTTTCTCTCTGCAGTACTGGCGAATCTCGCCCAAGTGGGGTTTTTATTCACCTTAAAGCCCATCAAACCGGATTTTTCCAAAATCGCCCTGAAATTTGGGAAGTATTTTCAAAAATCTCTTTTTTCCGGCGAGGCCATGTTTAATTTGGCCAAAAACCTTTTAAAAGTCATGATCATTGGGATTATCGGTTACATGAATATCGCGTCGGATATGCCTAAATTTATCCATCTCATGCACCGGCCGTTTATGTTGGCCTTGAGCTTTTTGGCGGAAAAA
>CAZUXL010000194.1:0-3540 GCA_964624355.1 uncultured Spirochaetales bacterium | reverse complement strand
CCAGCTCAAAAACCTCTCCGCCCTCCTGAAACCCCACCTCCCCCCCGGGGTGACCTTTCTACGGTGGGACCTCACGGAAGGAACCTCCCACAACTTGGACTCCCCCGATCCAGAAACCTTTCCCCAACCCCTTTCAGCCCCCTTCAAAAAAGGAGTAGACGTCCAGCCCCCGGACACGGTAATCCTAAACCTCCTCCCCAGTGAAGACGCCATCCTGGAGGGCATGCACAAAAAAACCCGGTACAACATCCGCCTGGCGGAGAAAAAAGGAGTCATCGTCCGGGAAGCTCCCGCGCTAGAGCTCACCACCTGGTACGATCTCTACCGCACCACCTCCGAGCGGGACAAAATATCCATCCATCCCCTGACCTACTACCAAGGCCTCTTCGCCACCGCAGAAAATTTTCCGCAAAACCCGGTAAAACTCTGGTTAGCCGAGTTCGAAGGCACAGTTTTAGCAGGAATCATCACCATCAAATCCGGCGACCGGGTCACCTACCTCTACGGAGCCAGCTCCAATGAAAGCCGCAACCTCATGCCCGCATACCTGCTCCAATGGAAAGCCATCCAATGGGCCAAAGCCCAAGGCGCCGCCACCTATGACTTATTCGGAATCCCCCCCACAGGAGACGAAGGCCACCCCATGCACGGTCTCTACCGATTCAAAACCGGTTTCGGCGGCGTCATCCACCATCGCCTGGGCAGCTGGGACCTGGTCTACAACCCCCTGGCCTATTTCCTATTCTCCCAAAGCGAAAAACTACGGACTTGGTACTACAAAGTGTGGAAAAAGCGGTAAAATTTGATTCTGGGCGTGTCCCTGGCCTTCTCGCCAGGGTCAGTCCCCTCTGGGCTACCCTCCGGTCGGTCCGGCAAAAGCCGGACTTGCGCTGAGCGCAACCCGCCGGGCACTTCACGCACTGTTGACAACTGAGCATTCACCTTGGATAATTATTTCCATGATACCTCACACTGTTTCCATTTCAGGTCACTCTTCTGGAAAACTCAGGGTCCAAGTTCTTCCCTGGGAGCCCCAGCTTCTAGAAGCGGTCAAAACAATTCCCGGCCGCACCTGGGATCAAATCCAAAAATGCTGGTTTCTCCCGGACACTCAGGAATCCGCCGACTCTCTACTGCAAAGTCTCTACGAAACCGGTCTGTTCCACCTTGAGTCAGAAGAAGATCCCTTCACCCCGGAGACGATTCAAGAAAATCCATCTATTTCAATTTACCCTGCTCTCCAGGAAAAGTATCTCCAGACCTTGGAAGCCAAACATTATAGCCCTCGGACAAAAACTGCCTACATCCATTGGATCCAACTTTTTTTAAATTTCCATAAAACTATCCCCCTTGAAACCTTGGCGGAACCCCATATCAATACTTTTCTCACCCACTTGGCAGTGAAGGAAAAAATCAGTGCTTCGACTCAAAATCAAGCTTCCGCTGCACTCATGTTTCTTTTCCACCATGTTTTTAACACTCCGGTGGGGGAACTAGGTGAAGTTATCCGAGCCAAAAAGCCCCTCCATCTTCCCGTTGTTCTGAGCCAGGATGAGATTAAGCAGGTCATGTCGCACCTTCATGGGGAGAAATTATTAGCAGTAAGGATCCTTTATGGTTCTGGCCTGAGGCTCATGGAGTGTCTCCAACTGCGGGTCCAGGATTTGGACTTTTCCCGGAACATGATTATCGTCCGCCGGGGCAAGGGTGCCAAGGATCGAAGAACCATTCTCCCGGAAAGTCTCAAGCTCCCCCTACTTACACACTTGGAAACAATTAAAACCATACATGAAAAAGATGTAGTAGAGGGTTGGGGACGGGTCATTCTCCCCAATACACTGGAAAAAAAATACCCAAATGCTGGACGAGAGTGGAAATGGCAATGGGTTTTCCCCCAAGAAAGAAGATGGATCAATAAAACCACGCATGAACAAGGCCGCCATCATATGGATGAAAGCATTCTCCAAAGAGCAGTTCACGATGCTGTCTTAAAATCAGGTCTCCAGAAAACCATAAGCTGTCACACATTCCGTCATAGTTTCGCCACCCATCTTTTAGAAAGTGGTTACGATATTAGAACCATTCAAGAACTCCTGGGTCATAGCAACGTGAACACTACTATGATCTATACTCATGTTTTGAATAAAGGACCCTCCGGCGTAAAAAGTCCCATGGACAGTTTGTGAGTGACATTCCCTGTATTAATTCCTGGTCAATTCTGATCGAATTTTATTGACAAATAAAAACAATGCACGGATAATAATTCAGTGAAAGGGGTCAACCCCTCTCCTATTAAACCAACTAATGGTGTTTCGGCCCATAGACTGGATATCATTAGGGATGGAATTTATACTTCGATCTTGCCATTCTTCATCATCCCTTAATAAGGACTGGGAATGTGCATATTTTGTATTTCCACAATCTTCAAATACCCCTTGGTCGACTTCGAGTGTTTATGACCTAATAGGCTCTGGATAATTTTAATGTGGACTCCATTTTTTAATAACTCCATGGCAAAACAATGGCGCAAACTATGACATGTGGCTTCCTTACTCAGACCAGATTTTGCCAAAGCCCGCTTAAAAAGTAATTGTAGAGACCGAATACTATAAGGTTTTCCATCCCTGTTTAAAAATAGCAATTCATGAGCAGGGCGATCACCCGCCAATTCCCTCAGGACCGGTATCAGACGCTGGGATACAATTGTTACCCTTTCACTTTGAGTACCCGCCTTCCTAACGAAGATTTTCAAGGAGTCTGGGCAAACATCTTCAATCCTTAATGCGAGTACTTCCGAGCCTCGCAGTCCTGAGGAGTACATGAGAGCAAACATCAAACGATGCTGGAGATTACCGATCGACTCCACAAGAGTGATCACATCCTGTACCGACAAATGTGTTTCAAAAGGTATGCTCAAACGAGAGAAATCCCTAGTATGGGGACAAGGCTTTTCAAGGACTAACCTGTAGAATGTTGAAATTGCTGAGTAAGCAACTTCTGGGTTTTTATTACCTGATTGTACCTGAGTCAAAAAATTACCAATACGCTTTTCTGGCTCAATTGGGAATTTATACGAATAATCAATAAACTTTTTTAGCCAGGAAACATAGGCATCCACCGTATGTGAGCTATAATTATGAATTTGTAAGACTTTTCTAAATGCTGGAATGTAATCTGTTATATTCATGATACCTAATAGACAGGTATCACCCACCTCTTTGCTTCATTTTGACACTCCCAGAACAAAAATTGAGACACTTCGTGTATTCTATTATCCATATTTTCAATTTATGGTGGTTTGATTGACAAATGGAATTAATGCGAATATTATCAATTCGGCCAATGGAAAAAAAACGAAAAATCGAATTTCAAAATCCAAAACACCAGAAAAGTCTCCAACAACAAAAATTGAACAGATTTTCAACGATAAATGGTACTTATAACGAACAATACATAATTACCCAATTCAAAACTATCAGTCTAATGAATGTTGGATGGACGCCTTTGGCGCTGAGGTATTGATTTTATCCTGGTATCATA
>CAZUXL010000193.1:0-3605 GCA_964624355.1 uncultured Spirochaetales bacterium | reverse complement strand
CGCTGAGGGTAGAAGGTTTCCAACCTACAATACCGATGGATTACAAGGTTGCAAACTTTGATGACGAAAAGAAAATTAACTTATCTCCGCTTGCATTGGCTGTACCTGGAGATGTAATGTACTACGACCGAAGCCATATTGCTATTGTAAATGGAATTGATGAATTGCAACCGTCAAAGATAAACCTGGAGAATATCAAGTTAATTGAATCGACGTGGTTTGGATTAAATAATAATTTTTATGCTGAGGTGACTAACCATATGACACTCAATAATTATAATTGGGAAAAAAGAAGAATTAACTGGAACATTGTGAGGTTAAAGACCAAATGAGGTATCATTTGTTAATCATTTTGATTCTCTTAAGTTCAATTGGATTTTCACAAGAAGTCTTAGTTAAGACTTATGTTAAGATGGGTTCAATATCAACACTAGGCATTATGAGACCAGATGGGCCTAACTCAACAGGTCCCACGGATTACTTAATTTCAGAAGGAAAAATTGAGACGTGGGATAGGTATGGTGATTCTTGGGCTGTTTTTGATAAGAAATTAAATGAAATTGACAGGATACAATTAAAGGCGAGTAGTCTTGCCATTAGTGCAGAAACATCAAGCCTTTTATTCAAAAGTGAGGAAACAGACTCAATTGTCTTTCTAGGTTTTCCGAACCAGTTTATAGTTGTAAATAAGAAGAGTTTTATATTGCGAAGTAAACCAATTTTTCCTGGTTTGCTTGGTAATTTTACTAATGTCGAGTTTGATTATGTTTATTTATATTCTGACTTATTGATCGTTGAAGAAACCAGATCATCAACATACCACTCCTTCCGCCTTCCTAACGATCCAAACAAAGACGCCGTATATCTCAATCCTGAAAAGACAAAACAAGCCATTGCAGCATTAAACCAAGGAAATACAGGGCTTCATTTTAATGCAAAGGGCTTTCTTTGGAAAGGGAATGTACTACTGACCCGAAATGCAGAAACTTTCATCAAATACATTTTTCCTAACGGTCGTCCTAGTGGAACTGGTGATGTTCACCCTGCGGAAATGTTTCTTGGACAGGATCGTGATGGCAATTATTATTGGACAAGTACATATTTTTTCCATATATATAATAAGAACTTTGAGAAAGTTACTGTTTTTACAATTCCGTCAGTAGAAGAAGCAAACCGTAACGGTCCATATCCTTTCATTGACGGGGATGGAAATATTTATGGATTTACTGTAGACACTGCTCAGAAACTAGTAGACGTCAATTTCCTAAAACGGGACTGGTAGTGTTGAAATTTGTCTTTCCGCTTCTAATTGCACTTACTGGAAATCTCCCCGCCCAAACCCTCCTCACCCGTACCACCATCCCGCTGGGTGAGTCCCCCACCCAAGCCGGGAAACTCCTCGACCAGGGCCGAACCTACACCCCCTTCCTATTCGGGTTCTCCCCCGAAGGAGACATTCTCCTAGCGGATGTTTACAAGAACCGAATCGCTGTTTACACCCTGGAAGGCACGCATAAATCCTCCTGGGAACCTGGAGCCGACTATGGTCCCTGGATTTCCTACTTCTACACCGGGACCCAGCGGGTCCTCTGGGGGGATGCCCGCAAGCTTGCGTCTGGTCCCCTGGGTGGGGGACAGACATCCAGTCTGAACCTGGAGGACTGTTCCCGACTTACCGGGGAGTCTCCGGGGGAAAGGTTAGTATAGGGGTAACTTCCCAATCCGGGAGTGAATCCCTGGTGATTTCTGAGGATTTATCCGCCAGTAACCGGGTCTATAAAACCGGTTCTGAGGGAAAAGACCAGGCGGTGGCCTGGGGTTGGGGCGGGTTGTATCAAACTGGGAAGATTGGGGAAGTGTTGCCCAGGGGCCCTATGGAAAGTCAGGGATAAAGAATAAACTCTGCGACCTTCGCGAACTTTGCGAGAAATCCGCTCCGAGGCACTAAACCACCTCTTACCTTGCGTCTTGGTCCACAAATATTCATAATTAGTCCATGAAGTTCTTATTCTTAAGTGTATTCATTTTAGTGTGCTCAGGGGTCCTGGCCCAGTCTCCAGGGCTCACCGTGGAGAGCTCCCTCACCTCCCAGCCCTTGTATGCAGGTCCGATAGAATTTGTTTCTCTTCCGGACCAAGCCCGGGTTGTTCTTTCGGGGATTCTTTGGGGCCAGACACCTGTTACCATCGCCGAACTGAACCCTGGGAATTACACCTTGGAAGTGCGTTTAGAGGGCTATAAGCCCTTTACCGCAGACCTAACTCTAGAATCCGGAAAAGCCTATAAAATCTTCACAAAACTGGAGATATCCACAGGATTTTTGGAAATAAAATCCATGAAATCTTGGGAAACTTTGGAACTGTATTCATCCCAGACTCTCTTGGAACCTATTTCCCCCGGTTTATACAAACTACCCATTGGCAATCATACCTTGGATTTAAAGGTATTCGGATTCACTCCGGTGGGTCTTAAAGTGGAAATAAAGGCCGATGAAGTTCTTTCCGTTGCTCCCAATTTAAATCCCGCTGAATTTAAAATCCTCAGTCTTAATATTTGGCCTAGGGTGATAAATCCTGAAAATCCCGGGGATCTCGGTTCCCTAAAATTGACCTTTTCCGTTTCCGCCCCCGGTAATCCGGTGCTTCAAATTTCCACTACCGATGGACAAATACTTTTAAATAGAACTCTAGGTCCCTTTTCTACCTGGAACCAGAATTTGACCCTTAGGGAAGAATTGGAAACCTGGCCACAAGGTCTTTTGAAGCTGGAAATCTTAGATTCCGAAACCAAGTATTCCACCAATTTTGAAGTTCAAAACTCCTACGATCTGAGCCTCAGGTCTCAAGGACCAGGGGGATCTACCCTGGGTGTTGCCTTACTTCCTGACACCCTACCTCCCTTGGGATTTCGAATTTCATCCCAGGGGGGAATAATTTGGGAAAATGGTTTGCCCCGGTGGGAATTGGGGGCAATTGGAGCCATGGGTCTGGGGAGTGGTTTTGAAGTTGGCCTGGGGATCCAAAAAGGTGTACTAACGGAGGTAAATTCTTATCTGAAAGTAGGGACTACTTGGGGTTTTTGGTCCTCAGCCCTGGGGATTTCAGGAAACTTTTTGATTCCCAGTGGGATAAGAGGGGATGTTTTTGGAAACTTAGGATTCCAATTTGGCCCCCTCATCCTGGGAATTTCCAGTATTGTCACCCCTTTCCCCCTGCCCTTAGGATCACTACCACTGGAGATACAAGGGGTTGTTGCCTGGGAGGGGGATGAGTTTATATCCGGGGTAAACGGCAGTTACAATTTCACCCAGTCTACCTGGAAAATCCTCTGGTCCACGGTCCTGCTACTCCCGGGATCTGGTGCTTTTCTGGGATTAAATCCGGGAGTACAATCGGGTTATCAAAGGGAACTATATCCGTATTTTTCCCTGGAAGCCGGATTCTTCCAATGACTCAGGGGGAAGGAAAGAGAAAATAGTACAAGATAACCCCGAGCATTCCCACCAATAGGATGATCATCAGGGGATAAAAAATTTCCGGACCTTTATTTTTTTTCTTGGAACTGGAGATTCTATCTTCATGGGCGTTGGTTCGCCGGCCTATTTG
>CAZUXL010000192.1:0-3662 GCA_964624355.1 uncultured Spirochaetales bacterium | reverse complement strand
AAATATTGGCGTCTTAGTATGATAATAATCTTTATAATGAGTCGGGAAAGGGTTGTTAAAAGGAGTGACCCAAAGGATAAGCATCCCCCCCTATAAGGGTCCCCATCGTCAAGATCAAACCGCTCTCAATTTAGGTTAGGCCAAACCTCCTTACATAATTGGAATTTTTCAAAGTAGGCTTCAGTCGGGGTCCTGTCGTTTATCCTGATATGAGGTCTTTCAGAATTATACTTCTTGATGTACTTAGAGATTCCCCGGTAAGTATAGATCGCCGAATGTATTGATTATTAGAACCTTAATCATACACAGAAGTAAGTGATACCCTCCAAGGTTTTTTATCTCCATTAATCATGTCGTCTCCAACAAAAACTGCATCACTTGTTCTAAAATATTCATTCACAGACCAAAAAATAGATGCAAATCCGCTTGGTCCGACTTTTACTTTTACCACCTCTGTTGAAGCTCTCCTGAGTTCAGGACTTAATTGAGCGTTATAAAACTCTATTGAACCGACATTAACACTGGCCAAACTATACCCCATCTGATTTTGTTCAAGGGTTACTTTAAATTTATTTTCGTCGTTTTTTCCATTAATCAAATACTCAAAGGTTTTAGCAAATAAAATATTTGAACTTCCAGAGAGAATCAGTCCCAATAAAAGAAATTGTTTTATCTTCAATCATAATCCCAAAAGCATTTTTATATTGGTTAAACTTATTTGTATCATAGAGCACCTCAAAAAACCGACCCAGAACCAGACTCGATCTTTTCTCCAGCGGCATCGGCTTCTTTCGAGTCTCGAAATATTCATCGTACAGGAAGTACGGCTCAGTTTCGAGCGCCTTGACTTCCCCGCTGGAAAAAATTTCGATGATAGAGAATTCCAAAAATAGCCCAAAACAGATCGAATTTAAAGCACCGAAAGCACCTGTCAGACGGCCAGCCTTTCCGCTTCTGACTATGCTGAAAATCATAATTATTCAACGGATCTACAACCCTCAGCGATAAGCAGATGGAGTATCAGATTCTTGACCGAAACAGTTTCAAAGATTTTGTGGACCTGAAGTCCGACTCTCCAGTTATTCTGTGCCTTTGATGCCTACCTGAGGAACCAGGGTAAGATCTTAAAGACGGCATTATAGTGGACGCCAGTTTTATTGAAGTCCTAAAAACCCATTACACCCATGATGAAAAAGAGGCTGCCAAACTACAAAAAGAACAAGATAAACTAGAAAAAACATCAAAAGCCACTGAAAAAAATGAAAAAACGGTTTCTAAACCGGTCAAAACCTTGAAAGAACAACAAAGGGAGAAGCCAGTTGATTCCCAGGCTAAATGAACTATAAAACACGGAAAGTCATACTTTGGATATAAGGGCTTCACATCAAACAATAATAGTGTTTTTTTGAATGCTAATATAATGAAAAGTCAGATCATGAAAAAGGGCGTGAAGAGTAAGCCCTTGACCGAAGACGAGGAAGAAATAAACAGACTTCTTTCCAAAGTTTAATCCCGGGTGGAACACCTTTTTTGATTCATGGAAAACTCTATGAACGGAATGTATCTTCAGGCCAAGGGGTTGATCCAGATTTCCTTCGCCATAGGAAAGATAGATCTGACATACAATCTAATGCGCTATGAGTTCCTCTGTAGGGAGAGGAATTTACCCAATAACAGATTCGTAGACGATTAGGTTCCAAATCGGAACCTTTTGAGATTTAGGTTGTGTTTTTAAAGGCGCCCTTCAGAAATTACTGATACCATGATATTTCACTGACAAAACCAATCATCTCTCCACAGTTTTGTCAGATCATATTAAAAATCAGCGGAGTTTGATGACACCCATGGGATCCAGCAGGTCGGATCGGCGAGAGTAATTCCGGTTAGTCACGTATTTGTAGTAGGTGTTGCTGCTGTTGGTGAGAGCTCCGGCGGTAGTTCCCATATACATTTCCAAGTGGAGCATATAGGACGCTGCAGAAGAGGTGTTCCGGATGATGGTTCCTATGGCTTGTCCTTTCGAAACTGAGGCACCAGCCCGGAGATTGGATGAGATTTCCCCATACCTAACCACCGTTCCGTCGCTGTTCTTCACCTCCAAGGCATATGTCCCCATGTAGAAGTAATAATAAGCGAGGACTATTCCGCTGGTCATGGCGTAGACGGTAGCTCCCGGTCCAGTGGTGGGGATGATATCCACTCCCGCATGGGCTCTGGCACCACCATCACGGTTGGCTCCGAAGTACCGGGACGAACCTGTGAGTTCATAAAAAGTCGTTTTTACTGGAAATACCCAGTTTCCGGCTCGGGCACCCCAGAAATCTGTAGTGGTGGTATTGCCGACGAGGGCTATCCAAGTCCCGGATCCGACAATCCCGTCCGCAGAGAGTCCCTTGGCACTCTGAAAAGCTTTGACAGCGGTGAGGGTGCCTGGCCCAAAGGCTCCGTCAATGTTCAAGACATACCCAAATCGGGAAACCAGGAGTGTCTGGACAGCCTTGACGGCATTACCACTACTTCCGTTCTGAACGGTAACAATCAGGAGAGGCCAGGTAGCATTCCCCACGACCCCGTCGGCTGTCAGCCCTTTGGAGGTTTGGAAAGCGGTGACGGCGGATAAGGTCCCAGGACCGAAAGCTCCATCGGCAGCCAGGGAATAACCCTTATTTATGAGCAGATACTGTAGAGCTTTTACTTGTGGTGACGAATTACCGTTCTGAAGGATTGGCCAGCTAAAGCCTCGGCCTTTACCGGCGTCCAGTTCCGAAGGATTTTCCAGATCAACGAGTGCATTGGAACAGGAAACAAAAAAGAAGACGGAAAGAATGGTAAGTACCATACTTGAAAAACGTTTCATACTCTACTCCTATAATAAATACAACTTGATTCATCTTAGGCCTGCGAATACAGAATTGGCAAGGAATATTTTTACATTATTGTTCACTCTATAAGATCCACGGAGGGAGAGTTGCAACTCCCCCCCCTTCTTGACTCATCACCTGTGGTCAGACACAACAGTAAAAAAAGGCGCTCTCGTCACCACTGCGGAGGGGAACCGTTTTTTCTACACTCCCTGTTTAACTCAAGAGGCTTACGGGATTGAAAAAGGCCAAGAGATTGCCCGGCTTTTTTCTGGTTCCTCCGCCTTGTCGGTGATGCTCCAGTTTATCCGCAGTGCTGAACTCTCCCCAAAAGAAATTGAAGAAATAAAAAAAATGCCAGGGGAGAAAAATCATGAGTAATTTAGAATGGGAACTCCTCTTAACCCTGGCCATCAGCCTAGTCGCCTTTGTTGGCTTGGGTTTAATAGAATCGGCATGCAAAACGGGATTGTCTCCCGGTTTGCGGAAGTACTTGTGGTTCTTTTTTATTTTGAAGTTTGTACTCCCTGTGGGATTGGTCTCGCCTTTGATATTAAATCCTGTCCCCACCAGCCCGGTGACTGATCTTAAGCCCTTGGGGGACCAGCTGTGAGCAATGACGACAATTCTTCCCACCTATACCTTGAAAGGCTCCGGGGTGAGTGCGGTCATCGAATCCCCGGAAATACATCTCCGCTGGCTTTTATTCGGGATTATTATCTATATATACACGCCGAAAAATACAACAATTCCTCTCTCAAGGATCTCCAGTGTCTGAACCGGTCTTGGCATTATTTCAGG
>CAZUXL010000191.1:0-3662 GCA_964624355.1 uncultured Spirochaetales bacterium | reverse complement strand
TTACACAGCTGGGAAGTGAAACAATAATGATAAATCCCCATAAAAAGTACTTCATTGGAACCTTCCTCTGGCATAAATGATGGTCTATTTTCCCTAAGAGTCAACATAAATAATATTTCACGTCCCCAAAAATCATTTTGCAAATTTTCGATAAGACCACTTATACTTCTACCCATGGCCAATACTAATGTCTCACTACGATTCAGTCTCTCCTCCGCATTTGTGATGGTGGTCCTTCTCACTTCCCTCACCTTGGGAACTGTTACTTACTTTAGCGTCAGGATGCAATTAAGGGATTCCCTAAGACAACGCCTGGGAGATGTGGCGGCAGCCGCCAGTTTAAATATTTCTGCACAGGAGCACGCTGGTTTAAAATCACCGGAGGATATGAAAACCCCGGTTTATGAGAAATACCGGGTACAGTTTGCAAAACTCCGGGCGGTTAACCCAGACATTAGATTCCTCTATACCTTGAGAAAAACTCAAAATGATGGACTTATCTTTGTCCTGGACTCCGGGGAGACGGAAGAGGACTACAGCCCCTTGGGAATGGATTACGAATCCCCCTCCCCCGCCTTAGACCTGGCCTTTCAAAAGCCCTATGGAATTCAGGTGGAATCGGAGTTTCTCACCGACCAATGGGGAACTTGGCTTTCCAGTTTTGCCCCGATTCTGGATGACCAGGGGAATCTCGAAGGAGTCCTAGGACTGGATATGTCCGCCACCCGGGTGAGTGAATACGAGCTAAAAATGCAGTTGCTGATAGCCCTGATCTGCTTTGTGGTGAGTGTTTTAGGGGCATTGATGGGAATCTTTTTTAGCCGGAGAATCAGTAAGCCGCTTTTGGGCTTAGCCAAGGAAATGGGCAGGATTCAGCAGTTTATCCTGGATGAAGAAGGAAATGTTCACAGCCGGATCAGAGAAGTCCGGGTGATGTCCGATTCTCTGATCAATATGAAAAAAGGCCTGCGGTCTTTTAAAAAATACGTCCCCTCCGACGTGGTGGCCCAGCTCATTTCCCTGAATAAAGAGGCGGTTTTGGAAACGGCAAAAGTGCCCTTGACCATCTTCTTTTCTGACTTGGAGAATTTCACCGGTTTGTCGGAAAGCCTCTCCCCGGAAAAACTCGCGGAGGTATTGGGTGGATACTTTCACATCATGACTTCCACATTACAAAATCACAAAGCCACGGTGGACAAATTTATCGGAGATTCTGTCATGGCCTTTTGGAATGCTCCAGCCCCCCTGGAAGACCATGCCTATTGGGCGTGCAAGGGAGCTTTGGCCTGCCAGCAGGCCCTTCGCAACGTATCTGAAGAGTGGAAGAAAAATGGTCTTCCGGTGGTAAAAACCAGGATGGGGATAAATACTGGAATCTCCCTGGTGGGGAATATTGGATACAACCAGCGACTGAGCTATACGGCCTTGGGTGATCCGGTGAATTTGGCAAGCCGGTTGGAAAGCCTGAATAAATACTATGGAACCAGCATTCTCTTGGGAGAAGACACCTATAAAGCCGTGGAGGGCCGGATGCAGACCCGGTTAGTGGACCTGGTGGCGGTAAAAGGCAGAACCAAGTCCACGGGAATTTATGAACTTTTAACCGATAAAGAACTGCCCAAAGGGTGGCCGGAGCTCCTGGAAGCCTACAATAAAGGATTGGATGCTTATTTTAAACAAAATTGGCCCCTCGCCCAGAGCCAATTCGAAAAAGTCCTGAGTCTCAAACCCGCAGACGGCCCTTCCACCCTGCTTTTGAAAAAAATCCAAGGGTACATTCTCAATCCTCCCGGCACAAACTGGGATGGAAGCACCGTCATGAACGAAAAATAGGACCTAAGAGGTATCAATTTTACCCCTTTTTTGATACACCTTTGCCATGAGTTCTAGTGTCTCCACTGAAGAAGTGGAAAAGTGTATCGCCGTGATGGATTTTCTTGTATCCCATGCACAGGCTCTGACCCAGCTCCCCGAAGCACAGCGAATTTCCCTCCTGAGGGTTGCCGGCAGACTTTCCCGTCCCAACAAGGAAGAAGATAAGCAGCGGCAGAAAGAGGCCAGAAGGCAAAAAGAAAAAGCGGTGGATTTAAAAAACCGGATAGCCAGGGCCCGTACGGGGATCCGCAGCGCCAGGGATGTGAGTGTTTTTCAGGCTCCCTTACAAATTTCCCAAAGCGATGAGCCCCAGCAAACCGGACATCATTTAAATTCCCCCCAGAATTGTTACGTGTGCAAGGCGGAGTATACCCAGGTTCATCACTTTTACGATGCCATGTGTCCCGCGTGTGCCCAGTTCAACTATGAAAAACGATTTCAAACCGCTTCCCTCGAAGGTAAAACAGCCCTGATCACCGGATCCCGGTTAAAAATCGGATACCATGTGACCCTCATGCTCCTGCGCGCCGGGACCCGGGTCATAGCCACCACCCGGTTTCCCGTGGATTCCGCTTTGAGGTTTTCTGCTGAAAAGGACTTCCCCCAATGGAAAGACCGACTGCAAATATATGGACTGGATCTGCGGCACACCCCCAGCGTGGAAATTTTTTGCAGTTTCATCGAGCAAACCTACGATCGACTGGATATCCTTATCAATAATGCAGCCCAAACGGTTCGCAGACCACCGGGATTTTACTCTCACCTCATAGAAAATGAAATGAAGTCCCTATCGAGTTTGAATCTGGGGGCTGCCGACCTGCTTCAAAGTCATGGGGAATGTGTCAAAAAACTCAGTCTGTTTTCCACCTTGAATGTGGCCAATGAAGCCGCTCTCCCTGTGACTTGGGAAGGAAAATCCCCGGGAATCGGACTCAGGGCGTCTGCCCAGCTTTCACAAATTCCCTACGCCTACGACCAAGGACTGGATACGGAGGCGGCTTTCCCCAAAGGAAAGATAGATGTGGATTTACAGCAAGTGGACCTGCGGACCACCAACAGTTGGAGGCTGAAACTGGGGGAGATCCAAACCTCTGAGATGTTGGAAATCCAACTGGTAAATGCGGTGGCACCCTTTGTACTCTGCAACCGCCTGTCCACCATGATGAAGCGGGACAACACAGGGCAAAAACACATAGTGAACGTGTCCGCCATGGAAGGGAAATTCCACCGGTTTAAAAAGGCCGATCGCCATCCCCATACCAACATGGCCAAGGCCGCTTTAAATATGCTGACCCATACCTCCGCCAGCGATTTGGCGAAATATGGAATTTACATGAATGCCGTGGACACCGGTTGGGTGACCGACGAGGACCCCATCCAGCTCTCCACTCAAAAGCAAGAACTCCACGATTTCCAGCCCCCCTTGGATATCGTAGATGGGGCCGCCCGGGTCTGTGATCCCTTTTTTGATGGAATCCTCACGGGAAAACACTGGTGTGGGAAATTTCTCAAGGACTATCGGCCCATAGATTGGTAACTTCTAGGATGATGCATGTAGTCTTATCGTCCGTAGATAGTGAAACAAACGATTAGAGGACAGAGGTTTTGGAATCCTTATGATCCCATTCAATCCCAATTTTTTGATGGTTTCCATTCCTGCATCCATGGTAAAGACACAAAGTTCATTTGTGTGAATTAACACGGGCACAAGGCTGGAGTCAATGAAAATGAGTTATCCTTCGGATTTTAAACCGGCCGTTCCCCATTTTTATCCCTTGAGACTAAGG
>CAZUXL010000190.1:0-3795 GCA_964624355.1 uncultured Spirochaetales bacterium | reverse complement strand
TTGTACGATTCGCCCTCATCGAGAAACCCTTCACCCTGGGCGAAGAACTTTCAGCCAAACAAGAAGTAAAACGCCATGTGATTACCCAAATGTACGAAAAAAAAATCCTCAAGATGTATAAAAAGGGGGATGATTAGGTAATCTAAGGATTGTTTTTAGAGATGTCCTTGGGTTTTAATTTTTCTTCCACTCTATTTTTTCTTTTTTTTAAGGATAATACAACTGATTCGGGTAAAAACCCGCCGGCAAGTGCCCGGTCCATGATTCTCAGGCACTGTTCCCAGGCGAGGGGGGTTTTCTCCCGGTGTTCTAAAAATTTTAATAGGCGATCTAAAGCCTTGAGGGAGCGTTTTTCTTTCCAGAGGGTACTCAGGATTTGAATGATTTCCATTCTTTCATCCAGGGTATTTTCCACACGGATCAGTCGATGGGTGTAATCCAGACCCCAGTATTCCCTTCCCGTGGCTTTCCAAACCTTACCGGAATAGGCTAAACAATCCTGAGGCGACAGATGGGGAATAAGGCACCGAGGATCAATTTCCAGGGGATAGGAAGGTTTAGGGAGGATCCAGGGGACTTGGGGAGCGATTTCAGGAGAGGTGAAGCACCTATTAATAAACTTTTCACAGTTTAAATGAAGGGTCCATCGAGGTCCCAAGGGATTTTTTTCAAAATCCTTCAGGAGTACTTCTAAAAACCAGAGACTTAACACATCCTGCAGGTGATGGGAAAAGACTCCCCGGAGTTGTTGGGGAAAATCATCCCCGGCTCCGCTGCGGAGATAGGAAAAGTAAAGTTCTGGAACCTCAGCTCCCGCCACATCCCCGACCCGATGTACCCCCAATATTTCTCTTTCAATATTTTTAAGAGAACAAGAACCTAAAACCTGCTTCCAAAGCCTCCGGGAAGGATGAAGCAGATCCTTATGGATGAATGTGGGAAACTCTTTGCCATTCATCCCCCACCGGGTTTTTAATAGAGGAATATCGTAAGTCCCACCATTAAAAGTACGTAGGGCTTTGGCATCCCTCAAGGCAAAATCCAAATGGAGGATAAAATCCCTCTCCCCGCCTAAATCTTGTAAAAAAAACTGCCGAATTCTAATATTCCCAGACAAAGGACAATAGTGACACCATCCGGCAAGAAATATATGGGTTCCAGCACCGGAGGAGAGTCCTGTGGTTTCGGTATCTAAACAATACAATCCCTCCGACTCATCCAAGGGAAATTCCTGCTTTAGTCCTGGAGAAACAGTAATTTCCGTGATTTTTTCCCACACCAAAGGTGAGATCTGGACCCAACCTTCCGTTGGGATCTGGGGCGTGTGGGGAGAAGTTGGCTTATTCTGGGTAAAGGTATCTGCCAAAGGTTTTTGATTCTTTTTTGACTGAAGCCTTTTAAAAAGATTCTCCACCCGTCATTACCTGCTCAACCAAGAGTTAAAAAATTGAATCAAGAATATTTTGGGGTTTTGATTGATTTCCTCCTGAGGATCCCTGGGACCAATACAGGAAGGACAGCCCTCCTGGCATGTGCAATTTTTAGTCAGGTCCAAACAAGCTAGGAGAATGGGATTTAAATTTTCTGATAAGGCCTCCGCAAGACCTGATCCACCGGGATATTGATCATAAATATGGATGGCTGGATAATTCCAATGAGGATCTCTTAACCGCTGGGATACTCCAATATCCTGGGACTGACAGAGAATGAAGGCTGGAGCGACAGCTTTTATTAGATTTCCCAGTCGTATCAGGATAGGCCCCTGAAGTCCAGAAGGGAGTGCTTCCAGAGACATTTGGCCTTGTCCATGGTCAAAAAGAATGGTTAAACTTCTGGTATGCATTTCTTCCTGGGGAAGCGAAACTTCCCCAAAACCTATATTTTCGTGGGTATGAAATTTTAGTTTTTTAAACTTTGTGACCTGCGTTCGCACCAGAACATCACCGATTACCAGGGTTACCCCGGTATTTTCCCGTCGATGATCTTCGTGAAGTACCTGGAGATCTTTTTTTACCACCGCATCGGTGTAATAATTCACTTCCTGCTCATCCACCATGGCTCGGCGGGAGTCCAAATCCAAATCCTTCACCATAAACTGCCGGTCCCTGTGGAGGTAAACCGCATGAGGATGAAGGAGTTCCTTGGCACTTGGCCGATCCATTTCCCCAATCACCGAGTTTTTTCCGCCGGTGATATCTATAATTATGATATTATCCGCGGTGGCACTGCGTAAACTTATGGTTTCCGCGGGATAGGACTGATGGGACCAATGATACCGTCCTCCGGATTTTCTAACAGTCCCCTCCTCTTCCAATATTTCCAGATAGGGTCCTGCTTGGGGAAACCAGGGATCTTCGGAAACTGAAAATGGTAATTCAAAGGCTGCACATTTTATATGATCCATGAAAATGTAAGGATTATCAGGATTTAGAAAAGCCTGTTCCGGAGTTCTTTCAAAAAAATAATCCCCATTCTGCACCAAGTACTGATCCAGGGGATTGGATGAAGCAATGAGAATCGCCAAAGACTCAGAAGTCCTTCGACCTGCACGACCGGCTTGCTGTCGAATACTGGCTATGGAGCCAGGGAATCCCGCCATGATAGAAAAATCCAATCCTCCAATATCAATCCCCAATTCCAAGGCATTAGTACTAACCACCCCTTGAATGGAGCCCTCTCGAAGACCTTTTTCTATACTCCGTCTTTCCTGAGGAAGATATCCCCCTCGATAGCTTTCCACCCTAATACCATGATTGTTCGTATAAAAACTTTTTAAATTTTCTTTAATGTAATTGGATATAAGTTCTACTCGAACCCGACTTTTGGCAAAAACTATGGTTTTAACACCGGCTCTCAGGGCCTTCACAGCCAGGGATTGGCTCTCATTTACCGTACCCCGTCGGATTCCTTGAACCTTATCCACCAAAGGAGGATTATAAAGCATAAAATGTTTTTTCCCTGAAGGTGCACCATTCACATCCACCAGGTCGAGCTCCTGTTCTAAGAGGGTATGGAAATGGGACTGGGGATTACCAATGGTCGCACTGCAGCACAGAAATTGCGGATGTGAGCCATAAAAGGCACAAATCCTACGAAGTCTGCGAAAAACACCGGCCACATGACTGCCAAAGACCCCCCTGTAAGTATGAAGTTCATCCACCACGATAAACTTCAAATTTTTTAAGAACTTAATCCACTTGGGATGATTTGGTAAAACCCCGGAATGCAACATGTCGGGATTCGAAATGATGATTTGTCCCGTTTCCCGGGCGCTGGTCCGCAAAGATGAAGGAGTGTCCCCGTCGTAGGTGGCGATTTTTATACCCAATTCTGCACCCAAAGTGATTTCATTGAGTTCTGATTGTTGATCTTGGCTTAGAGCCTTGGTGGGAAAGAGATAGAGAGCCCGAGCATCGGGGTTTTCCAGTAGGGATTGCATGACCGGAAGGTTGTAACAAAGGGTTTTTCCGCTCGCGGTGGGAGTGACTACTAAAAAGTTTTTTCCTGAACGAGCGCTATCATAACATTGTCTTTGATGACTATAAAGTTTGTTCATTCCCCTGGATTTTAGACCTATGACTAATTTTGGATCTAAATCTAGAGGAAATGGGGCATATTTGCCGGATTTTTCCTCTTCTATATGCCAGGCTTTAACTCCTAACATAAAATCTTTATCCGAAATTAGTGTTTTTACAAAATCCTGGGTAGCACTCATAAAAATATTTTAACTTAATTTTTGTTTACTGTCGAGATTTTAAACGTGGGATGGTAAATGCTAAAAAAAATGCACTTTAT
>CAZUXL010000189.1:0-3838 GCA_964624355.1 uncultured Spirochaetales bacterium | reverse complement strand
GGTTTTCATTCACAAAAAGTTTCTGCTGCGCCAGATTCACCACGGTGCGGGCGAAGGAGGAATCCCATTTGATATGATTTTTTAAATGATCCCTGTGACACTCGGTGTTTTCCTCCGGGCTACCTTGGTGATTCAGGAGATGAACGAGTAATATATTCAGTCCGAAGTCCAATTTTTGTCGTCTTTTCGTGAGCATTTGGGGGATAAGACCCTTTTGGGGCGCCCCCAGAAAGATAAAAAAGAAAATGAGGCCCGCAACTCCGGCAATTCCTCCGGCGATGGACCCATCCAGGGCTATGGCAACCCAGAATCCTAAAACCGCCGAGAGACTTCCGATGACCATGGCGTAGGCCACCATGAAACCTAATCGGTCCGTTAATAAATAGGCGGCAGCGCCCGGAGCTATCATAAGAGCCACCACGAGAATGGACCCCACGGCATCGAAGGCTCCCACGGCGGTGACGCTCACATCCACCATGAGTACATAGTGGATGAGCGCCGGGGAAAATCCCAAAGCGGCGGAGAGTCCGGGATCAAAAGTCGCAATTTTGATCTCTTTGAAAAAAAACAGGAGAAGGGTGAGGTTGATGGCCAGTATCGACCCCATTACCCAGAGGCTTTGTGGTCCCAAGTCCATTCCCCCCACTTCAAATCGGTTGAAGGGGGCAAAAGCTAATTCCCCCAATAGCACCGCATCCGTATCCAGATGAATGTTTCCCGTGTACAAACTCACCAGGATGACACCGATGGAAAAAAGAGCGGGGAAAACAATCCCAATGGCCGCATCATTTTTCAAAAGTTGGGTTTTACTGATGGCTTCGGTGAAAATCACTGTGATCATTCCCATGACCACGGCGCCGATCATTAAAAGCGGGGAAGAGAGGGTTCCCCCCAGAAGGAATCCCAGGACAATTCCCGGAAGGACCGAATGACTGATGGCATCGCTCATGAGGGACATTTTCCTCAAAACCAGAAAAACTCCGGGAATGGCACAGGCGGCGGAGACTAAAATGGCAATAATTTGAATCTCAAAGTTCATAGGTTTCTCCGAATTTAGTCGCTTCTTGGATCCCCTTCGGGGTCAGCTTCCACTGGCCTCCTCCCCCCGTTTCCACTAAACCCCGGGTACTGAGGATTTGGAGACCGGAAAGGACACTGGATTTTCGGCTCCTCATGAGTTGGAGGGTGTTAAGGTCGTGAAAGTGAAGCTCTTCACCATGGGTTTGTTGCAATTGGTACAAATCCAGGAGGATACTTTGAAGGGAATAGTGAAATCGGTTTTGATGGGTTCTTAACAATTGAATCAGCAAGCCCCTACTGGGGGCAAACAGAAGGGAAAATGCCACCATGATGGTCATGACCATGACGATGGCAGGTCCTGTCGGAATGTTGGGAATGCTGCTGGAAACGATGGAACCGGCAATTCCCGCCGCCGCACCGAAGACACCGGAAAGAAAAACCATGATCCCCAGTTTTTCCGTCCATTGCCTAGCCGCCGCAGCAGGAGCTACCAGCAGGGAACTCATAAGGATAACCCCCACGGTCTGTAGACCGATGACGATGGATAAAACAATCAAGGCAGTGATCAGAAGATCTATTTTTTTGGCCGGGAACCCCAGGGATTCGCCGAAACTCCGGTCAAAGGTCAGGAGTTTTATTTCCTTCCAAAAGATCATCAAAAGCACCAGGGTGAGAGTTCCCCCGCAGGCCATAATGATCAAATCTTGGGGAAGAAGGGCCGCAGCCTGACCAAAAAGATATTTATCCAACCCCGATTGGGAGGCATCGGGCCATTTTTGCACATAGGTAAGCAGGAGAAGTCCCAGGCCAAAAAAGACACTTAAAACCACCCCTTGGGCGCCGCTGGTATCGATCCGGGTCCGGCGGATGATTCCCATGATAAAGATTGTTCCAATCCATCCGGCGGCAGCGGCTCCAATCAATAACCACAAGGGATTTCTCCCTGCTCCTAAAATAAAGGCAAGTACGATTCCGGGGAGGGCGGCGTGGGAAATGGAATCCCCCAGTAGACTTTGCCGGCGTAGGACGGCGAAGGTTCCCACAGAACCGGCCACCGCCCCCAGGAGTCCGGCACCGACAGCCACGATGGTAAAGGTAAAATCCATGATTAAACCCTCTTCCCGTCGTCGAGGAAGGAGTGCCTCCCGCCGTAAGCTTTTTTAAGATTGTCCTGGGTAAAAGTTTCCCGCACCGGTCCTCCGGCTATGCGCCGGACGTTGAGGAGGGTGACCCAGTCGAAGTATTCCTCCACTGTTTGGAGGTCGTGGTGGACGGCGATCATGGTTTTTCCCAAGCGCTTGAGCTCTTTCAATATGGTGATAATAGCCTTTTCCGTAGTGGCATCCACCCCTTGAAAGGGCTCGTCCATGATGTAGATCTCGCTGTCCTGAGTCAGGGCACGGGCTAAAAAAACCCTCTGCTGCTGCCCGCCGGAAAGCTGGCTTATCTGCCGGTCGGCGAAATTTTCCATTCCGACTTTGCTCAGGGCTTCCATGGATTGGAGGATCTGCTGTTTCCCCGGACGTCTTATCCACCCCAGTTGACGGTAGGTTCCCATGAGAACCACATCCAGTACGGTGGTGGGAAAATCCCAATCCACCGAGGTTCTCTGGGGGACGTAAGCCACTAGCTTTCTTTGTTGATTCAGGGATTTCCCAAAGATTTTTACAGTACCCGCCGTGGTGGGGACGATGCCCAAAATTCCTTTGATCAGGGTGGATTTTCCCGCTCCGTTGGGACCGATGATGGCCATCATCACCCCCTGGGGCACATGGAAATCCACATCCCAGACCACGGGTTTTTCCTGGTAAGAAATGGTCATATCCTCAACTTCAATAGCCAGATCTTTACTCATGGAGAGCCCCCACGATGGTGTCGATATTGTGTTTCACCATGCCTAAATAGGTTCCTTCCGGGGTGCCGGGATTTCCCATGGCGTCGGAGTACAGGGTGCCTCCCAGGCGCACCAGGAATCCTCGGCTCGCCACGGCGGCTTTCACCGCTTCAATGGTTTTCGGTGACACCGATGTTTCCACAAAGATGGCGGGTATTTTATTTTTCACGATGAATTCCGCCAAATCACTCACGTCCTTAGTCCCTGCTTCGTCCACGGTACTGATCCCTTGAAGGCCTATGACCTCGAACCCATAGGCCTTTCCAAAATAGTTGAAGGCATCGTGGGCGGTGATGAGGATTCTTTTTTCCTGGGGAACTTTAGCCACCTGGGTTCGGACGTAATCGTCGGTGTCCTCCATTTCCTGGCTGTAAGCGGCAAACCGACCCCTGTAGTAGGCTTCCCCCGGGGTATCCAGGGCCACCAGGGTGTCCAGGATATTTTGCGCTCCTAATTCCCACAACATCACATCAAACCAAACATGGGGGTCGGGCACTCCGGGTTGAATTTCCATGATCTTTTCCATGGGAATGTTTGTGGTGATGGCCCTTACCTCCCTGGTTTTTGCCATCTGTTCCAAGATTTCACCCAGTTTAGATTCCAAATGGAGACCGCTGTAAAGAATCAAGTCCGCCTGGTCCAGACGATTCACATCCCCTGCTTTGGCTTTATACAAGTGGGGATCGATACCTGGCCCCATGAGGGCGGTCACCTGGACTCTCTCGCCCCCTATCCTCTGGGTAACATCCGCAATCATGCCAATGGTGGTCACCACAACCATGGGGTTCTGAGGGGTAAACTCTTTTTTTTGAACAATTTTGGTATTGGGGGCGCAGCTGCCTAGGATCACCATCACCACCAGAGGGAAAAATAACCTGCTTTTCATAAAAACTCCTACTTTGAATGTTCAAAGTATAGTGATAT
>CAZUXL010000188.1:0-3842 GCA_964624355.1 uncultured Spirochaetales bacterium | reverse complement strand
ATTTGACTCCTGGGGATAACCTTATTAGGTTGACTCATACACTATGAAAAAAACATCCGTAAGCGATCGAGAGTTTTTAGAAGATCTGGCACAACGGGTGATGATTGAGAAAGGGTTGGACCCCTTTTGGCCCTCCCCTCTTTTACAAGAACTTTCTGGGATAAAAAAACTTGAATTTACCCCGACAGATTCACTACGGGATCTCAGAAATCTCCCCTGGTGTTCCATTGATAACGATGACTCCCGAGACTTGGATCAGCTTACAGTCTGGAGAAAATCCGACGGGGGTTGGGAAATCTTAGTCGCCATTGCCGATGTGGATGCTTTAGTAAAAAAAGATTCTGTCTTAGATGTCCATGCAGGGGTAAATACCACCTCAGTCTATACCGTGGCCAAAACCTTTCCCATGCTTCCGGAAAAAATATCCACTGACCTCACTTCCCTGGGTTTTGGGGAGGACCGTCTGGCGGTGGTGGTTCAGTTTTTGGTGGATGATCGGGGAATGGTGGGGGGGACAGACCTCTACCGGGCTTGGGTAAGAAATCAGGCGAAGCTGACTTATGCCGGGGTAGGTTTATGGCTGGAAACAGGGGACTCTCTTCCACCTGGTCTGGCAAGCCTTCCAGAGGTGGCGGAGAATTTAAAACAACAAAATCAGGCAGCCCAGAAACTAAAAACCAGGAGATTTTCAAAAGGGGCCTTGGGTTTGGAAACCGGCCAAGACCGACTAGCTTTCCAGGGTGATGAGCTCCAAGGATTTGAGCCGGACCCCAAAAACGTAGCCCGGGAATTGATTGAAGAGTTCATGGTTGCCGCCAATGGGGTAACGGCTAAATTCCTGGCGAATCACCACGCTCCGACCATCGCCCGGGTGGTCCGCAGCCCCCGGAAGTGGGAGCGAATAGTGGAACTGGCGGCGGAGTTGGGATTTAACCTGCCTAAGGAGCCAAATTCCCCCGATTTGGAAGTTTTTCTAGCCGAGGCTAAAGTATTGGATCTTCAAGGTTTTCCTGACCTTTGTTTGAGTATCATCAAACTTCTGGGGCCCGGGGAATATGCAGTTCAAATCCCTGGTGAATTGGCTCTCGGACATTTTAATTTGGGGATGAAAGAGTACGTTCATTCCACCGCTCCCAATCGCCGGTATCCCGATCTCATCACCCAAAGGATTCTCAAAGCCGTGCTAAGTGGAGAAAATTTCCCCTACACCCCCGAGGCCTTGGAAATCTTAGCCCTTCATTGCACCGCAGCGGAGGATTTGGCCAGAAAGGTGGAACGCACCATTTTTAAATCTGCGGTGGCAGCCCTTTTGGAAAACAGGATTGGAGAAACCTTCCAAGCTCTCATTACCGGGACAACTCACACGGGAGTGTGGGTAAAAATTGAATCTCCCCCGGTGGAAGGTCGTTTGGTGGAGGGTTTTGAGGGAAAAAAAGTCGGTCAGAAAATAACAGTAAAGCTCGTGAGGGTAGACAAGGAAAAGGGTTTTATCGATTTCAAAAATTAGGGAAGGGAAGAATCATGGACAAATTGGAATTTATTACTGTCGAGCCAAAGGTGGATTTACATATTCGGGACTGGGGTTCTGGGAAGGCTGTGGTGTTTCTTCCGGGATGGCCTTTGGGGCATGAAATGTTCGAATATCAATTCAACCAGCTTCCACAATTGGGATATCGATGTGTGGGAATTACCCAAAGGGGATTTGGGAAGTCTTCCAAACCTTGGGGGGAATATACCTATGATGTTTTTGCCCAGGATTTGAAACAGGTCCTGGAGACTTTGGATCTCAAAGAGGTGACCCTGGTGGGGCACTCCATGGGGGGCGCTGTGGCTCTGAATTTTGTAGCTAAAAATATGAGTGAAAGAGTTTCGAAACTTGTACTGGTGGGAGCGGCTACGCCGAGTTTTATCCGCAGACCTGGATTTCCCCAGGGATTGGGCTCCCGGGATGTGGACGATCTGATGGAGCTTTGTGAAAAGGACAGGGCTCAGCTCAATGAAAATTTTGGAAAGATTTTTTTTAAGAATGAAGACACTGTGAGTAAAAAAATGGCCGAATGGTATTTTTCCATGGGAATGGAAGCCTCACCCCAGGCCACGCTGGCTTGTTTGGCTGCTTTGCGGGATACGGACCTCCGGGGTGCACTTTCTAAGGTAAATATTCCCACCCTGGTGTTTCACTCCCCCCAGGATAAAATCTGCCCCTTTGCCCTAGGCCAAGCCACGGTAGCTGGGATTAAAGGCTCCCGAATGGTGGAATTTGAAAACAGCGGTCACGGGCTATTTTACGAGGAGAAGGAAAAGTTTAATCAGGAACTTATAGCATTCGTGAATGAAGGGCCTCCCCATGGATGAAAAACCCATCCTTACCACCAATACGGGACGCCCCGTGGATGATGACCAGAATTCCCTTACTGCGGGTTCCTCCGGACCAACCCTGATTCAAGATACCCATTTGATGGAAAAATTAGCCCATTTTGACCGGGAGAGAATCCCCGAGAGGGTGGTTCACGCCAAGGGTGCGGGAGCAGGGGGGTATTTTGAAGTTACCCACGATTTGTCCCAGTATACCCGGGCTAAATTTCTTTCCCAAGTTGGAAAACGAACAGAGGTTTTTGCCCGATTTTCCCAAGTGGGGGGTGAAAAAGGTTCAGCGGATTCTGATAGGGATCCTCGGGGCTTTGCTGTGAAATTTTACACAGAAGAGGGGAATTATGACCTGGTGGGAAATAATACCCCCATCTTTTTTATCCGTGATGCGATAAAATTTCCAGACTTTATTCACACCCAAAAGCGTCATCCTGGAAGTAATCTAAAAGATCCCGATGCGTTCTGGGATTTCCTCTCCCTCACCCCGGAATCCATCCATCAAGTTATCATCCTTTTTTCAGATCGGGGAACGCCCTACAGTTATCGCCACATGCACGGCTTCGGCAGTCATACATTCATGTGGTACAACGAAAAAATGGAATATTCCTGGGTGAAAATCCATTTTATCACGGAGCAGGGAATTAAAAACCACACCCAGGACGAAGCCATGAGATTGGCGGGGTCAGATCCGGATCAGGCGATTCGGGATCTTTACGAAAGCATTCGCAAGGAAGAGTTTCCCGCCTGGAAGGTCAGTGTTCAGATCATGACTCCCCAGGAGGCTAAAACTTACCGGTTTGATCCCTTTGACATTACCAAGGTCTGGCCCCATGGTGATTACCCTTTGATTCCTTTGGGGCGAATGGTTCTGAACCGGAATCCGGAAAATTACTTTGCGGAAACCGAGCAAGTGGCCTTTTCTCCCGGTAATTTCGTCCCGGGAATCGGTCCCTCTCCGGATCGACTGTTGCAAGGTCGTCTGTTTAGTTATCCCGACACCCATCGCCACCGTTTGGGCGCAAATTTTCACCTGCTTCCCGTTAATCAACCAAAGGGGACTTTGACCAACACCTATCAAAGAGACGGGGCAATGCGCAGTGATTCGAATGGAGGATCTGGGGTGAATTACTGGCCTAATTCCCAAGGAGGACCCGCTCCCGATACCACCTATGGTCTACCTTCTTTGGATGTGTTCGGGGAAGCGGCCCATCATATTTATCCCACGGGGGAGGTGGATTTTGTTCAAGCGGGAGTCTTGTACCGGGACGTCATGACGGACGAAGACAGGGATCACCTGATCTCCAATATTACATCCCACCTAAAAAAGGCTAAAATTGAGATCCAGCATCGTCAATGTGAACTCTTTTCCCGGGTGGATACCGGATTGGGGGGGAGGGTAATGGGTGAACTGGGCCTGGTTTAGGATCAAAAAATGACGAGTGTCCAGAATCTTTGTGTTTTGTTATCTCTAT
>CAZUXL010000187.1:2265-3963 GCA_964624355.1 uncultured Spirochaetales bacterium | reverse complement strand
GCAGCCTGGACCTTCCTCCACGAAAAAGTCACTTCAGGTCAAGCAAAAAACGGCTTTGTGGACCGTTACCTCGATGAAGGTTTCAATGAAAACATCTACCAATGGGACAGCTGTTTTATGGTGGCATTCGCCATGTATGGTGGGGCAGATTTTCCTGCCATGCCCACCCTGGACAATTTTTACAACCATCAGACGACCGATGGTTACATCTGCCGGTGTTACAATGAAAATACTGGATTGGCCACGGGTCCCAGGGACATCAATCCCCCCCTCTTCGCCTGGATCGAAGAACGTTACTGGCGACTGACCGGGGATACATCCCGGTTAAAACGGGTGCTCCCTATTTTAGATAATTATTGGCATTGGATTCAAAAAGACCTCGCCGCAAAGGGTAGCGAAGGACTTACCCATATCACGGACTTTGGTTCTGGGATGGACAACAGTCCCCGGGAAGAATGGGTTAAGGACGGAGCCTGGGTAGATCTTTCTGCCCAGCAAGCTTTGGCTGCCCGGTCTTTAGGAAAGCTTGCCAGTGCCGTTGGAGACTTGGAAAGGGCTAAGCGGTTCGACTCAGCCTACACAACCTTGATCCAGCAGATCAATACCCAACTTTGGGATGAGGAATGGGGTCTTTATTTGGATCGGCTCCCTGACGGAACCCTTCACCGACGGAAAACTATTGCTTCTTTCTGGACTCTTCTGGCGGGTGTAGCCGATCCCAACCGAGCCGAAAGGATGATTGCAGAGCACCTAAGAAATCCTCAGGAGTTCTATCGCCCCCATCTATTTCCCACCTTGGCGGCAGATGATCCGGAGTATTCCCCCAACGGCCACTACTGGAGGGGAGGGGTTTGGGCACCCACGACCTATATGACCATCAAAGGCTTATCGGTCTTTGATCCAAACTTTGCTTTTGAGGCTGCCTTGAACCATATACAAAACCTCAATGAAGTATTTAACCGTTTTGATCCCAAAAAATCCCCCTTTCCCATGCCCACGATTTTTGAACGCAATATTGCCCGAAACGGCCATGGTACCAGGCAAATTTGGGAAAGCTACAGTCCTGAAGCCCCACGACCAGGGACCCGTTGGGATAACAATTTACTGGTCAGGCAAAAATTCGTAGGATGGAGCGGCCTAGGCCCCATTGCCCTTCTCTTGGAGGAAGTGTTGGGCCTCGAAGGTGATGGGGCTGCTGGAGTTTTGACCTGGACGCCCCGGTTGACTGAGGCCCATGGGGTTCAGAGGTACGCCTTCGGGGGGCGAATTGTGGATCTCCGGGTGGAAACACGGAAATCACCCACGGACCCCCTGAGGATTACAGGGCGATGTTCCCAAGCCTTCACCCTGGTAATCAAGAACCCCAAAGGGCAAGAATTAGGCCGAAAAGTCTTTCCGCCGGGAGCCTTTTCTTGGAATGTAACGCCCTAGGGTTAGAAGCCCGTGAAGGAAAAACCAGGATTGGAGCATTTAGAATTTTAGCGGAATAATCATACAGGGACTCTATCACCCCAAGAGTCCCAATTTATTAATGGTAAACGAATACCTAGAAAACCAATTACCCGTGTAGTATAATCCGCCTATGATTCAACCCTCCAAAATAATAAAAACCTTGCCCTTCAAACCTGGGATATTCTTAAACCAAACAATCAGTTCAAAAACCGTAGAACCACTCACATCCTTTATTTTATGAACATT
>CAZUXL010000187.1:0-2165 GCA_964624355.1 uncultured Spirochaetales bacterium | reverse complement strand
CTAGTTTTCATGAATACCCTCAGTGTAGTACTCACGGCCAAACCATTACCCCAGGGAAAAATTTTAGAAACTCTGGTTACTCAAAGTATAAGAGTCTTTTCCCACTTGCTACCCACCCTTGGATTAGCGGGAGGATTTGTGCTTTATCGAATTTTCCACCGGGGAGAAGATGTTTTTTGGTGGAATTTAGGTCTTCCTCTTTCCCTGCGCCTGGTAGCTTCATTTTGTATCATCGGGGCTGTTTCCCTGGGGATTCAAGGACTGATATGGCTGTTTTAACCGTAGATAGCCTTAGTGCAGGGTATGGACATACCAATGTTATTTCCAATGTCTCTTTTTCCTTGGAAACAGGTTTGGTCGTGGGACTCTCGGGACGAAACGGAGCGGGAAAATCCACCCTGTTCAAGGCTGTTTTAGGTCAACTTGCCACCCCTTTCAGCCAAATTTCCATGGATAATATTCCTATACCTAAAGGAAAACGATGGCAAATAATCGGACATTTACCCCAAGAAACATTCTTACCCGGCAGTATAATAATTGAAAAACTACCCAGACTTTTCCTGGAAACGTCAGCTCAACGCAACCAAGTGGAAAACAATCTCCGATTCCAGAAGATCGCAAAAAGTAGGGTTATAAGTCTCTCGGAAGGAGAAAGGCGGTTCCTGGAGATCCTGCTAATCTTGGCTCTAGACCGACCTTTTTTCTTTCTTGATGAGCCCTTTTCCAGGATTGATCCACTCTACGTGACAGAATGCAGAAAAATGATCTTGGATCGAAGTGGGACTGCGGGTATTTTAGTTACCGACCACAATTTCATCGATTTAAAAAAAGTAAGCCACCGGCGTCTGACCCTCAGTCATGGGCGGATCCTATAGGGATTATTTAATTCAGTACTGGATGTCGAATCTAAAAAAACTAATCAGAATCGACAAAAATTTCCAACTTCCTGTTGACAGCTCTGAAAACCTCAACATATCATGTAACGATCGAATCAACTTAAATATTTCAGGAGCCATTATGTTTTTTTAAAAAAGGTTAGGACTTACACTTGCTGTAATGATTCTTCTCCTTCTCAATAGCTGTTTTTTAGTCACGACTCCCAACGTTGTGGAAACTCCTGTTAATAAAACCGCAACGTCTTCAGGATCACTTAAGATAAACCTCAGTGCCGTCGCACCTTGGCTTGAACCCTATACCAAAGCACAAGGAAGCAGCCGAGCCTTCCTGTATGCCACCAATGTAACCATCAATATACAGACGGCTGGCGGCACTTCTGTCATCCCTTCAGTCAGCCAGACGCTCAGCATACAAAACACCACAGGCTCCACAACTAATGAATTGACCGCAATTACGGGAATCCCCGAAGGATCCAACTACACTGTTACTGTTTCCATTAAAAACACAGCTCAGAGCTCGTGGACCATGGTTTCTGGTAGTAAAACAGGGGTGAATATAGTTAAAAACACTAATACTGCGGTAGAAATTGTTTGTATCCCCCAGAACTATAATACCCTCATCCCTAATATAGCCGAGTTAGACACCGTAGCCATTAACGGTGAAGTCTGGTACCGGTTTTCCAGCCTAGCCGGCCAAGAATATACGGTAAATCAAAATGGCACAGGTCTCCAGGCATTTTTATTCGACAGCCTGGGGAATTACATCGGCACAGCCACCAACGCAGTTCCTTTTGTCTACACAACCCCCACTGCAGCTTATTATTATGTGGGAGTCGCAGGGATTGCCACCAGCTCATCTTCCAACGTTCTCGTGGCTGCAGTTTTTCCCCCAGCCAACGAAGGATCTGTAGGGACTCCGGAACTCTTGACGGTGGACGCAGTTGAAAGAACCTTTAAGTTGGGTATTTATGGTGCTACGGATCAATATAGTTACTACACCTTCACCACTGGTATTGCTGGTGATTACGCTATAAAAACAGATAACCTGCGAAATATGAGTTGTTATCTCTATAGTGATGCGGCATTTACCACCTCTGTTACCTATTCAACCTATGTGAGTTCCTTCCTAATGAAAAACTTGGCAGCCGGAATCACTTACTATTTAAAAATTAAAAATAACAATTCCTACGCCGAAACATTTCCTGGCCGTCTAATATCCCCTGATGAAATTACTCTCCTGAAACAGAACGAGGGCAGTATTTCCAGCCC
>CAZUXL010000186.1:0-4047 GCA_964624355.1 uncultured Spirochaetales bacterium | reverse complement strand
AGTTTAAAGTACAAGGTAAGGCACAGCAGCAAAGGGATGAAATTCTAGCCCAGGCAAAATCTTTGGAAAAAGAAGGGGCTTTCTCCCTGGTTTTAGAATGTGTCCCGGAAAGTTTGGGAAAGGAAGTGACCGAGTCTTTGGGTATACCCGTCATTGGAATTGGAGCGGGAAAGTATACCTCAGGTCAAGTATTGGTGATAAATGACTTGTTGGGACTCAGTCGGGGACGCAAGGCCAAATTTGTCCCGCTATGGGACTCCCTGGGGGATCAGGTGGTAGCCCTGGTGAAAAAATATACCCAAGGGGTGAGCGAAAGATCCTATCCTTCGGATAAGGAGACTTACCATTAAGGCGAATTATGCGTTTAGAATCCTGAAAAAGAGACTTGCCGGGGACAAACGATTTGGTGACGGTTCGATTTTGGGATCCATGTGTTCCTCCCCCCATCCTTTAGCTAAGAAAATTTTCAACGAAACCTTGGAACTGAACATTGGAGACCCGGGGCTTGTGCCTGGACTGATTGAAGTGGAGCAGGAAGCGGTGGGGATCATGGGGTCCTATTGCGGTCTTCCCGGAGCCCCAGGGCGGATAGTCACCGGGGGAACTGAAGCCAATATTTTAGCCCTTTGGACAGCCTTGCAGCGCAGCGGCCATAAAAAAAGAGATGTGGTTCTGCCTGTCAGCCGGCATTTTTCCTTCGATAAGGCGGCCCACCTTTTAGACTTGAACCTTATCTTTGTGGGGCTGGATTCCCAGGGGCAGATGAATCTAGACGAGGCAAAGAAATTGGTGACACCCCAGACTTTGGCTTTGGTGGGCATCGCCGGATCTACAGGACTGGGCGCCGTGGATCCTTTGGAAGGATTGTCGGAGTTGGCGTGGAAAAATGATGTTTATTTTCATGTGGATGCCAGCTTTGGAGGGTTCGTGCTTCCCTTTTTGGAGGAAGCGGGGTATTCCTCTAGGAAATTTGATTTTTCCCTGCCTGGTGTTTCATCCATCGCCATCGATCCCCATAAAATGGGAAGGGGACCCATTCCTTCCGGGTGCATCCTTTACAGGAACCAGGAGCTCTATGACCTCACGGCCCTCCCGGTGACCTATCTCTCCGGTGGTCGAACCCTGATCAATACCGTGGTGGGGACCCGAAGTGGGGCCGCCGTAGCCGCAGTTTGGGCTATATTAAAACACCTGGGTCGGCCGGGATACGTGAAAGTGGTGAAGAAAGCCATGGAACTCACTTATTGGCTCCAGGGTGAATTAAAAAAAATGGATGGGTTTACCCTGGAAAGGGAGCCGGTGATGAACATCATCGGGTTGAAACCCCTGACCATGACCCCCGTGGAGCTGGAAAAGCGGCTGAGAAGCCGGGGGTGGGCCCTCTCCCTCTGGGATACTTATCTCCGGGTGGTGCTCATGCCCCATGTGAAAAAATCCCATTTGAAAAAATTTCTGCGGGACCTGGAAGAAATCACCCGGGAGGGGCTATGAACGGACATCCATCTTTCGACATCCTGGGCAGTGAAAGCCGCATTTTTGAAGGAAAACATATTATTTTGGGAATCTCCGGTAGTGTGGCGGCGGTTCGGGCACCGGATATTGCCCGTAAACTCATGCGCCTGGGAGCCTGGGTTCATCCGGTGATGACCAAGGCCGCCTGTGAGCTCATATCCCCGGATCTTATGGAATGGGCCACGGGGTTCAAACCCATTACCGCCCTCACCGGAGCCATAGAACACGTGAATTTAGCGGGAAATGTCCCTGTGAGGGCGGATCTTATTTTGATTGCCCCCGCCACGGCCAACACCATTTCCAAGATAGCCTGTGGAATCGATGATACCCCCGTGACCACCTTTGTCACCACAGGTTTCGGAGAAGGGATTCCTTTACTCATCGTTCCGGCCATGCACCAATCCATGTACGATCACCCCATCGTTCGGGACAATATAAAAAAATTGGAAGGCTATGGAGTCAGTTTTCTTCATCCCCGGGAAGAGGAAGGAAAGGCGAAGATTCCTTCTGTGGAAGATATTGCCCAGGCCGTGGAGAATATTTTGGGGAGCGATAAATCCCTAGAAGGTAAGAGAGTTCTCATCACCGCAGGTCGTACCGTGGAATATTTGGATCCCATCCGAGTTATTACAAATAATTCCACAGGAAAAATGGGAATGGCCTTGGCGCGGGCTGCCCTGCGCCGGGGTGCAGAAGTTATTTTAGTTTATGGAAAAGGGACAGAACAGCCTCCTGCGGGCGCCCAGGTGTATCGAGTATCCACTTCCTTAGAGATGAAAGACCAGGTAGAATCCCTGCTTCGTAATCATTTGACCGACATTTTTATTGCTGCGGCGGCGGTGGGGGATTGGAAACCCAAGGATCCGTCCCCAGGGAAAATATCCACCCATGGAAGTGAAAACCTCCTTTTGGAATTGGTTCCTACCCCTAAAATTTTAGATGGGGTAAAAAAAATATCCCCCCACACCTTTGTGGTGGCCTTTCGAGCCCAAGCGGGACTTTCTGATGACGAACTTTTTCAGGATGGGACCCGCAGGATGGAAAAAGCCGGGGCTGATATGATTGCGGTGAACGACACTTTAAGGGTGGGAGAGGGATTCGAAGGTGATACCAACGCTCTACTGGTACTGGAATCCAATGGGGAACACCACAAAATCACCCTGGGCAGTAAAAGTGAAGTGGCGGATAAACTCCTTGCAATTATTCAAGAAAAATTATAACTTGGATAATGGTAAAAATTCCCCTATTGAACAGGTGGTATCATGAGTAAATTAAGACCGATTAACAGAAAAACCGCCAGTCTGCCCACAGTTCGGAGACTGCCAGCCTACTTGCAAGTGGTGAGGCAGGCGGAAGAAGAAGGCATGACCGTGATTTCCGGTACGGTTATAGCCGAAGAACTCGATTTGGAACCAATACAGGTTAGAAAGGATTTGGCTGTCACGGGCATCGTGGGAAAACCCCGGGTAGGCTACGTGGTGAAAGACCTTTCGGCTGCCTTGGAAAAGTTTCTCCGATGGGACGTGGCTCATAACGTCATCCTCGTGGGGGCTGGGAACTTGGGTTCGGCCCTTCTAGGGCATACGGATTTTCGTAAAAATGGAATGAACATCATTGCAGCATTTGATTCCGATCCCCGCAAGGTTGGACAGAAGCTCCATGGCATCATGGTCTATGATTACAAAATTATTGATGAAGTGATCAAGGATAAAAATGTTGCCATGGCCATTTTGGCTATTCCTAGTCACGTGGCTCAGGAAGTGGCCACATCCCTCATCGCCCTGGGAATTAAGAGCCTGTGGAATTTTACTTCTGTGAAGATCAAGGCTCCCGAGGGAGTGAAGGGTGTTCTCATCCAGAAAGAAGATCTTTCCAGCGGCTACGCCGTTCTCTCCGTCCGAAGCTAATTGAGGTTATTCAGTAACTAAAAATATCTTGAGGCTGGCTGAGAACGTAGCGAGGAAGGCGTTTTGGAAGTACAAAACGATCCGAAAACCGGAGTTTGCACTAGCAAATGAGGATTTGAGGGAGTTTTTTGCGCACCAAAAAGCCTCCGCAGTAGTTTTCAGACAGCCTCAATTTCCTAATTCTCTGCGTAAAACGGCGGATAGTCCTAGATTTTCCGCTGCTTTTAAGGTCTTTTGGAGATGGTTATCGCTTAAAGGGCCCACCAGAAGTCTCCATTCGCCGTCCCGGGGACGAAGAAAGAGTTGGAATTCTGAAAAGAAAGGAATAAGGGTTATGGCCTGATCCACCGCCTGCACCTCATCACCCTTAAGAATTAATTGGACATACCAGCCTTTTTTCAAGGATGCGGTTTCCTCCAGCAAGGGAATGGAGGCCATATCGGCTTTTTTCTGAGCCTGGGGATTGATGATATCTTTTTTATCCGGGTAGCGGATTTCGGAGGAGGGCTGGACACCTATGGCCGTTTCAGAAGTTTGGGCTGCCAATCCCGGAGTCATGAATAATATTACCGCCAACAAATGCCATCGAATCATGGTACTTCCTCCGTATAAATGTCGGCTTTTATTC
>CAZUXL010000185.1:0-4064 GCA_964624355.1 uncultured Spirochaetales bacterium | reverse complement strand
TTTACTATGTGGGTTCACAAGAACTGACTTGGTAACAATTTTATTGGTGAATTTTAATAAAATTGTTAACAAGTCATCCACAGATAAAAATTTTGATAAGTTGTTTTGTTGTATGGATTTATGTAAGCAATTAAAAACTTATCCACAACTTTTTAACCTATAAATACTCTGTCCTTGTTGCTGACAATTTGATACGCTTTTTGTATACTCACCCACTATGGGTAAAGTAATAACTTTTGCAAATCAAAAAGGCGGTGTGGGTAAAACGACTACGGCCGCTAACCTGGCGGCGTATATCGCACAGGCTGGAAAAAAGGTGTTGGCGGTGGATTTTGATCCACAGGGTAACCTAACAATCGCAGTGGGTGGAGACAATAAAAAGCCGGGTATTTATGAAGTCATCAATGGAAAACTTCCTGTTTTAACAGCCATTCAAAAAGGGGTTGAATCGGGAATGGATCTCTTGTCTTCTAACATTCATCTGTCTGGTGCGGGTGTAGAGTTAATCAATGTTCCTGAGCGGGAATACTATTTAAAAAAAGTTTTGGACAGCGTGAAGGATTCTTACGACTATATCTTTATTGATTCTCCACCCAGTTTGGATTTACTCACTGTGAATGGTTTAGTGGCCTCAGATTTTGTATTTATTCCTTTGCAATGCGAGTATTTTGCCATGGAAGGCTTGGCCTTATTAATGAAATCTATACAAGCAGTACAAAGAAGTTTGAATCCAAAACTACAGTTGGGTGGAATTATTCTAACGATGCACGATCCGCGAACCAATTTGGCTGAGGGAGTGGTTAAAAGTGCGGTTGGATATTTTGGAGATAAGGTCTTTAAGACCATTGTCCCTCGAAATATTTCCTTAGCGGAAGCTCCCTCCCATGGAATGACCATTAATAGATACAATCCCGGTTCCACCGGCGGAAAGGCCTATGAAAAATTGGCCCAGGAGGTAATGAACCGTGGCTAAAGGTTTAGGAAGAGGTTTTGACGCCATACTAGGGGATTCGGAAGAGACGATTTCAAATCAGGATTCGGGAGTTCAAAAGGTTCCTCTCTATAGAATTAAGGCCAATATGAATCAACCTCGGAAGGAATTCCGACAGGAAGCCCTGGAAGATTTGGCCAATTCCATTAAAGAAAAAGGAATTATTCAGCCCATAGTGGTGGAAAAGTTAGAAAATGGAGATTTTTCCATAATTGCCGGTGAGCGCCGCTTTCGTGCAGCCACTTTAGCGGGTCTTTCAGAAGTACCAATCATTATTCATCAACCTTCCTCCGACGAGGACCGGCTTGAACTGGCTTTGATTGAGAATATTCAAAGAGCTGATCTCACACCTATGGAAGAAGCCCGAGCCTATCGGCAGCTTATGGATGCCTACAGCTTAACTCAAGAAGAGGTCTCCAAAAAGGTTGGAAAGCAGCGGTCAACCGTGGCCAATGCCCTGCGGCTGCTCAAACTTTCTGCAGAAATGCAGGAATCCATCGATATGGGCGAAATTACTGCAGGTCATGCTCGGGCGATTCTTCAGGTCGTGAACCCCGCCGATCAGAAAATACTTTTCAATAGAATTGTCACCAATGGTCTTTCCGTTCGGGAAGCGGAGGAAATGGCCAATCAGCTCAATAATGGGAACCGCCCTAAAAGTGATGAGGCGGTGAAGCAGGCCTTGAAGAAACAAATGCCAGAACTTCTGCATTTGGAACAGAAATTCATAGATGCCCTGGGAACCCGGGTGGAAGTGAAAGGAAATGGGAAAAAAGGCCGCATCGAGATTGCTTATTATTCCTCCGATGACCTAGCCCGTTTGTATGAAATCATTGCTCCAGGACGAGAATTATACTGATGCACGACGACCATAATCACGGGGAAATTACCCTCGGTGAACTTAAGAATTTAGGACCCGTGAGTATTCGGTGGCTCGCATCCATCGGGATACGGAACCGTGAACAGTTGGAGTACGTGGGAGTGACGAGGGCTTACCAACTGATAATAAGCCAATATCCGGAAGCAACTTTAAACCTTCTTTGGGCTCTTCAAGGAGCCCTAACCGGGGAGAGTTGGAGCAAACTGAGCACAGAAATGCGAGCTAAATTAACGGCCGACGTGGAAGCTTTGGGGTGATGCGATCCTTCCCTAATTGGACCAGGAATATAATGTCATAGGTTCCATTAGGCTTTTTGTGGTAGGACGAGCTTAGAACAAAATCATCCGTTATCAGGTGGTGATAAAGAATGGAAGCGGAACTGATAAAATGGCTGCTTGCGGGGGATGTGTCCCTTCAGTATCAAGTTCATCGGGATCTTCTGGGGTCCGACCCCGAAGTTCTAGCCACCCTTCAAAGTAGAATTATCACGGAAGGGTGGGGAGCCTTGCTTTTAAGCAAACAAAAGACCGATGGTCACTGGGGAAGGGGATTTTACCAACCAAAGTGGACCAGTACCCATTATAGCCTTTTGGATCTTCGGAATCTGGAACCACCGCGAAACCTCCCATCAGCCCAGGAAATAGTTTTAAAACTGCTAAAGGAGGAAAAAAGTCCTGATGGGGGTATGAATCCCTCCCCAGATATTCCTCAAAGCGACGTTTGTTTGAATGGAATGTTTCTCAACTACGGGACGTATTTTCAGGCTCCAGAGGCGATGCTTCAGTCTGTGGTCGACTTTATTCTGAGTCAGGTGATGTCGGATGGTGGCTTTAACTGCCGGAAAAACCGAAGCGGGGCGGTTCACAGTTCCCTTCATTCCACACTCCTGGTTTGTGAAGGAATCCGGGAGTATAGTTTTCATGGTTACACCTACAGGAGTGAAGAACTTCTTTCCGCTGAAAAAAAAGCACAAGAATTTATTTTATGCCATAAACTTTTTCTTTCAGACAGGACTGGGGACATCATCCGACCAGACTTCTTGAAGATTTGCTACCCCGATCGGTGGCATTACAATATTCTCCATGCTCTGGATTACTTGAGAAAGTCTGAGCTTCTTTGGGACGAAAGATTAATACCCGCACTGGAAGTACTTAGAAAGAAACAAAGAGCCGATGGATCTTGGCCCGTTCAGGCCCATCATCCAGGGCAGCAGCATTTTATAATGGAAAAGCCGGGAAGTCCTAGCCGTTGGAATACCCTTCGGGCTTTAAGAGTGCTTTCCTTTTTCGAACAAGGCAGGGATCATAGACTCGACCCTTGTCCCCGGGGATAAAAATCCCTAAAATACCCCCCTATGATCAACCTATCTAAAGTGAAAATGTCCTACGGTTCTCGAGTTCTTTTTGATAATGGGGACTTCTTGGTTCGCAAGGGCGATAAAATTGGCCTTGTGGGGCCCAACGGTGCGGGTAAGACCACGGTTTTCCGCCTTCTTTCGGGGGAAGAAACCCCCGATGAGGGTCAGATTCTGGTGGATGCCGGGGTGGTCATTGGTTATTTTTCCCAGGAAACCGGGGAAATGGCCGGTAAGACGGCTTTGGAAGAGGTTCTTTCCGGTGCGGGTAAGGTTTTTGAAATCGGTAAACAACTTCAAGAATTGGAACACCGTATGTCGGAAGGCGTGGACCTTTCGGACTCGGAAATGGACAAATACGGCGAACTTCAAAACGAATTTTCCCACCGAGGTGGGTACGAGTTGGAAACCAACTCCGAAACTATCCTCACGGGTTTGGGAATCATGCGGGATCGGTGGAACAGCCCGGTGGTGAATTTTTCTGGCGGTTGGAAAATGCGCATTGCCCTGGCAAAAATTTTACTTTTAAATCCCGATGTACTTCTAATAGATGAACCCACTAACCATCTGGATATGGAATCCATCATTTGGTTGGAAGAATGGCTTAAAAACTTTGAAGGCGCTGTGGTCATGACCAGCCATGACAGGGAATTCATGACCCGCATCTGTAAGCGGACCATCGAAGTGGCGGCAGGGGCTATCACCACCTATACCGGAGACTACGAATTTTACATGCGGGAGCGGGAAGTTCGCCGGGAACAGCTCATCGCAGGACAAAAACGTCAGCAGGCCATGATGGCCAAGGAAGAGGAATTTATCGCCCGTTTCGCTGCTCGGGC
>CAZUXL010000184.1:0-4070 GCA_964624355.1 uncultured Spirochaetales bacterium | reverse complement strand
CTTATGGTTCTTGTTAAACTGGGGATCCAAACTTGGTCCAGGTACAAGGATTGACCGCTGGAGGGTACTCTAACTCTCCCCCCCTCGAGAGTTCAATTTATAATCCCGAGATCCTAAGTGCTAAGAAGGCAAAGGCCATTCTGATAGCCCTTAAAAAGCTGCCTCATCAGTAAAGGATTTTTTTATGGTTCCCGAGACCATTAGTTTAGCTACGCCCATATAATCGGGAATAAAAACCAGATCGTCTCCAACCTTAACCTTCCCTTCGGGGGCATAGAGGGTGGTCATGTCGGAGGTGCTTCCCAGGATGGTTTGGTTAGGGTTCCAGGGCTTCAAATTCTTTGAATCCACATCCAAGAGTCCGAAGTCCAGAATGGCTTGCAATCCATCCTGGGTCATCAATGGGGGGACAAAAGTATCCCCCACTGCAGAGGGCACCAATGCTTCGGTAGGTTCCATATCCTTACTGTAAACTTCTAGAACGGAGGTATGAAAAGTGAAATTATCGGTGTTCAAAGCTCCGAAAACAAGTCCATTGTAGGGTGTTGTACCAAAGAAGGCTGCTTCACCTATACGGTAATGGTTAATTTCCGGCGGCAGTGTATTTTCCTCAATAAGAGGAAGGTTAACAGAAGACCCTCCACTGATCAGGGGTAGATTAATGCCATATTGATTCTCAAAGGTTTTTTTATATTCTAAAAGCTGAATCAGGATTTCGTAGGTAGGTTCCACTCCGTGTAGGCACCCCAGGTTAGCTCCCAATCCGAGGATTTTGAGATGAGATAGATTGATGGCCTTATCAAAAAAATCAGGAAGCTCACTCTGAAGAACCCCTTCTCGGTTTTCACCCAACTCCACCATGATGATTACCTGATGGGATTTCCCCTTTCTTTTCGCCGCTTTATTTAAGGCGGTGAGGGTGTCTATGGAAGAATTACAGGAAACATCCACAAATTCCGCTACCAGATCGACATTCTGAAGGACGGGAGGTCTAATTTGCCACGTGGACAGCCGGGGCATCATTTTTTTTAGATGAACCAAGTGGGTCAGCCTAGAATCGGCCACACCAACCATGGATTTTAAGTCCAAACCCTGGAGAATGGGGGCTAGATAATCCGTGTATCCTGCCAAAACTTTCATGACCAATGTCCAAGTTAACTTTCTTTGATGGAAAAAATGATCCAGCATTTCGATGTTTTCCCGTATGTGGGAAAGGCGGATTCGAAGTTCAGCCATGGTTTTGATCTCCTGGTCTGCGCATTTCTGCATACTTGTTCACAAACCCCAAGCTTTTATAAAGATAAGTGGCGGGATTGTCATATTCCACATGAAGTGCCATGTCTCCCTGACAATGATCCAGGGTGTAGCGTAGGATTTTTTTTCCCAAGCCCTGGCCGCGGTTGTTTTCGTGCACAGCGATGTAAACCAGCTGCTCTGAGGGAATGTACCCCCCCATTCCGGTATGGTTGACCACACTGGCCCCTACCAATTCGCCTTCGTCCTTACAAAGGACTACTAGGCCACCTTTTCCTTCTGCAGGGGAAAAAGCATAGTCAATACAAGATTTTATTTGGTGAAGAGGATCACCGTACTTTCCCAAATGAGTGAAAAGAAAAACTGCCAAGTCTTCCAACTTTTCCGTATTTTTATAATCTGTACTATTAAATATTGATAACTCAATCAAAGTATACTCCTAAATTTTTTCGTCACCCTCCAAAAATACATTACCATTTTAGGAGGAAATATTCAACCAAAGGAAGCCTTGCCCAGATCATATTTTTTCCTTAGGGTAGAAAACAATGAAAATAAAACCTGCGATGGTCATGATTTTTAGTCTCATTTTTTTATCTCCCCTAGCAGCGAATACGGGCGAGAATCTTTTAGCCTCCCAAATGACAAACCTGGTCTTCCAAGTGGGTTTTTTAGTCATAACAGCTTTTTTCTTGGGAAGTATATTTGATAGGTTCGGTCTTCCCAAGGTTTTGGGTGAGATTTTGGCCGGGGTTATTTTAGGTCCCCATTTATTCGGTGCTTTTATATTTCCCGGTTTCCCCCAAGGCCTTTTTCCTTTGGGAGAAGGAGCTATTCCCGTTTCCCCGGAACTCTATGGTTTTGCGACCTTGGCTGCGGTATTGCTTCTATTCAACGCCGGCCTAGAGACCGACTTAGGTTTATTTAAAAAATATGCTCTTCGTGGCGGTCTTATTGGTATTTTTGAAGTGGTGGTGGACTTTTTATTGGGAAATGCCATCACAGTTTTAGTTTTGGGGGTTCCCCCATGGCATCCTTCCGCCTTGATCCTCGGGGTCATTCTTACCGCGACCTCCGTGGGTGTCACTGCGAGAAACCTTATGGAAAATAGAAAAATGGATTCCCCGGAAGGGGTTACCATTCTCAGTACGGCGGTTTTTGATGATGTAATTGGTATTATCGTTTTAGCTGTGATGATTGGAGTTCTTGGGTCTCAAGTTTCCGGGCAGGTCCTGTCCTTTTCTTCCATTGGATTTGTCACCCTGAAAGCAGTGGGTGTTTGGCTGGGATTTACCCTTTTAGGTCTTTTTCTCAGTCCATGGCTGGGAAAAGCCATAAAAAAATTCAAAACAAAAGGGGCTTTCACCCTTCTCGGTTTGGGAATGGCATTCATCCTTGCGGGAATTTTTGAGAAAGCCGGACTGGCCATGATCATTGGCGCCTACGTCATGGGTCTAACCTTGGCTTCAACGGACTTGGGTATCGTTATCCAGGACAATATTAAAAGAATAAGGGAGTTTTTCGTACCCCTCTTTTTTGCCATTATGGGGATGATGGTGGATCCCTCAGTTTTTCTTTCCCCTAAAACCCTACTGTTCGGGTTAGCCTTCACCGCCGTGGCGATATTGGGAAAAGTAATCGGTTCCGGCGGTCCGGCACTTCTTATGGGTTTCAATTTAAAAGGAGCCCTGAGAATTGGCATAGGAATGGTTCCCCGGGGTGAAGTGGCGCTGATAGTCGCGGGAATAGGGATTTCTTCTGGATACTTGGACAAAGAGCTTTTGGGTATTGTGATCATGATGTCCCTCATTACCATACTTTTTTCCACCACCGCTTTGAAAAAAGCCTTCAGTATCCCGGGAATAGGAACGAGAAAGATCGAGGCGGAAGACGAAACACAAGAAACCCGTATACCGGTCAACGCCGCTTTACGGGAAGCTTTAGTCAACGGACTTTTGAAGCTAGTAGAGGATGAGGGCTTTTTTATTCACCGCTTGGAAATATCTGAAGTACGGTATGTCTTCCGAAAAGAAGATATTTCATTTTCTCTTTTAGTCACGGAGGATGATTTCATTTTCCGCTCCCAACCAGAGGATATCACATTTATAAAAACCCTGATTTATGAAACCATGATTAGTCTCCAAAATATGACTCATGCCTTAAAACGCGCCACACAGCCCTTGGAACTGGCCCAGGATTTAGCTCATGATAAGGCCAGGCTTACTTTGGATCTTTCTCGTATCCTTAATCCAAAACTTATAAATGTGGATCTCCAAGGAACTAATAAACAGGAAATATTAGAAGAGCTCATCCATTTATTGGGAAAATCACCCATGGTGTCCGATTTGAAGGGACTACGCAAAGCCATCTACGCCAGGGAGTCGAGCATGTCCACAGGGATGCAGGAGGGAGTCGCCCTCCCTCACGGAAAATGCCCGGGGGTAAAAGAACTGGTGGTGGCTGTGGGGATTCATCATGCCGGTGTGGACTTCGGCTCCCTGGATCAGATTCCCAGCCAGATTTTCATCGCACTCGCCACTCCGGAGAATCAGACCGGCCCCCATTTACAGTTTCTCAGTATGGCGGCGGGAATTTTAAAGAAACCGGAGGTCCGGCAAAAACTTCTTAAAGCCCAGACGGCTGAAGAAGTCGTAGGGATTTTAAAGATCATGGGCAAACAAAAAAAGAAGATCTTGCCTTCCCTAAAAAGAACTTTGAAGAAAGCCTAAGCACCCTGGTTATCCCAGGGGTACTGAGGTTTTTATGCATCCTTCTCTATCGGTGGCCCTTACTTAAAAAGCTTTTATTTTTTTAGAAAT
>CAZUXL010000183.1:0-4168 GCA_964624355.1 uncultured Spirochaetales bacterium | reverse complement strand
CGGCGTCCACATCCAAAAATGGGGTGTCTTTCAGGGGAAGGTGGAGTCTTAAAACCGCCCTCGCATAGAGGCCGAGGGGTGTCTTGCTTTTAAATAGTATCCCGGTTTCGCTCAGGTTCACCCCTTGAGTTTCCCAAATACCTTTTTGTTCAAAATATACATCTACCTTGGATTCCACGGGAAATCTTTGGCATCTTCGATTGTCGGTCATGTCTCACCCCATTTACTTAAGTTTAACCTATAAAATGTATTTCTGCGGGAATGATTACCCTTAGTAGCCAGCTTTAGCTCAAGTAGTGGACTTCCCTTTGTTCCCTAAGAATCTGTGCGGCGGATTCCGGGGTGATGTCCCGTTGGGCACTGGCAAAAAGTTCGTAGCCCACCATAAATTTTTTAACTGAGGCAGACCGGAGGAGGGGGGGGTACCAACTCAGGTGCATCTGCCATTCCGGGTGGGGTTTTCCATCGGTGGGGGCTTGGTGAATTCCTGAGGAGTAGGGGAAACTGGTTTGAAACAGATTGTCGTACCGGATTCCCAGGCGCCTTATGGCCTCGGATAAGGATAATTTCTCATTTTCAGAAAGGCTGAGTAAGTCAGGCCTAGGGAATCGTGGGATTACCATGGCCTCGTAAGGCCACACCGCCCAGTAGGGAACCAAAGCGGTCCAGTGGTCATTTTCGAAAATGATTCTCTCGCCTTTTGTCCGCTCGTTTTCCAAATAGTCCACTAAGAGTGGTCGACCATGGGTCTGGTAATACTCTTGTTGTTTCAGTGTTTTTGAGGCGGGAATGGGCGGTATGGTTCTATTCGCCCAGATTTGCCCGTGGGGATGGGGGTTGGAGCAGCCCATGACCGCACCGCGATTTTCAAAGATTTGGACATAATCGATATCATCCATGGCTCCCAGTTCCCGAAACTGTTGGCACCAGGTTTCCACTACGGAAAAAATCTCCTGGTTGGACATTCGGGCTAAGGTGAGGTTGTGTTTGGGGGAAAAACAGACGACCCGGCAGATTCCCGCTTCTTGTTGGGAGACGAATAAACCCTTCTCGTCTTCAATTCCCTCAGGGGTATCGGGTAAGAGGGCGGCAAAGTCGTTCTCAAATACAAAAGTCCCCCTATAGTCTGGGTTTTTATGTCCTCCCGCTCGTTCATTCCCAGGACAGAGGTAACATCCAGGATCATGGGGTTTTCCTATATCTAAGGAGATGTTTTCTGTCTGTCCCTGCCACGGCCTCTGGGTCCTATGGGGAGAAACAAGGATCCAGTCCCCGGTGAGGGGGTTGTACCGGCGGTGGGGAGATAATTTATTAACCATAGAGCCTCTTTCGGATTATCTTAAATTGAGCAAAAATATTTTGCTAGGGTAGTTGATTTAGTTTTGGAATTTCTATACTTTATTAATCCACAGACCTTTGGGACTTGGTGTAGCGGTAGCACAAGACACTTTGACTGTCTCAGCACAGGTTCGAACCCTGTAGTCCCAAAATATTTTAAACCAGAACCGACACGGAGCTGGTTTTTTTTTAATGTCATACCCAAATCCCGAATCACCTTATTTTTTACCCTATCAAAAAGCTGTTATCTATTCCAAAAGGAACATTTTTTGAATAGAAGATCTACTAAAATAAATTTGAACATTAATGTAGTTGTTTTATTTAAAAAATAAATAATAAAAATACATTTATGTAATTCAAGAAAATATCAAATACAAATATGTGTAATAATACGATATATTTTTCGATATGGTCTTGTGTATTGTCCTGGTTCTGAGGTTTGGCACGATTATTGCAAAGTAATTGACAAATCTTAAGGAGGACGGGATGAAAAAGCTTTCATCACTTTTGTTTGCTGCCATGGTCTTCATGGTGGGAGTTCCCACATTTGCACAAGAGGCAGCCTCTGCTGCCCTCGATCCTGCGATCGTGGAACAAATCAATCTGGCAGTGGAGGCTTCGGCTTCCAAGGATTCCATGACCATGGTTTGGATGATCTTGGCCGGAGCCCTGGTGTTTCTTATGCAGGCGGGCTTTGCCATGGTGGAGGTGGGACTCACCAGAGCAAAGAATGCGGCCAACATCCTCATGAAAAACCTTATGGATTTCGCTGTTGGGTCGCTAGCTTTCTTTTTGGTGGGTTGGGGATTCATGTATGGAACTTCCGTGGGCGGATGGTTTGGTTCAGACCAGTTCCTTCTCCTGGGTGTAGAACCGGAGGCTTGGGCCAATAAGATGCGGGACTGGTTCTTCCAAGTGGTTTTTGCGGCCACCGCAGCCACTATTGTCTCCGGTGCCATGGCTGAAAGAACGAAATTCTCCGCATATTTAGTTTATTCCGTGTTCATTTCAGCCCTAGTTTACCCCATTGTGGGACATTGGATTTGGGGTGGCGGCTGGCTGTTCCAAATGGGATTCCATGATTTTGCCGGTTCTACCGTGGTACACACTGTGGGCGGTTTGGCTGCTTTGGCTGGTGCCGTAGTTCTAGGCCCTCGGATTGGGAAGTACGTTACTTTCGGTGGCGTGGTGAGCGCCAAAGCCATTCCCGGTCACAATCTACCCTTGGCTGCCCTGGGTGTGTTCATCCTCTGGTTTGGATGGTACGGTTTCAACGCGGGATCAACTCTAAATGGTAACGATTCCATGATCGGTCACATCGCGGTTACCACCACCTTGGGGGCTGCGGCAGGGGCTGTAGCCGCCATGTTCCTTTCTTGGTTCCTATTTAAGAAACCAGATATTTCCATGACCATGAACGGGGCCTTGGCAGGTTTAGTGGCCATAACAGCGCCCACCTTTGTGGTAGACCCCATTCAGGCTATCCTTATTGGTTTGGTGGGTGGAATCCTGGTGGTTTTTTCCGTTGAGCTTTTGGACAAGGTTTTTCACATCGACGATCCTGTGGGAGCTGTTTCTGTCCACGCGGTGAACGGTATTTGGGGAACTTTGGCGGTGGGGCTGTTCGCAGTACCCGGCCGACTTTCGGTGAACAATGTTCCTGTGGAAGGTCTATTCTACACGGGAAATTGGAATACCCTCTTGGTCCAGGCCACGGGTGTAGGAGTGGTCACCGTCTTCGTTCTGGCCGTGATGTTTGCCCTCTTCGGCATCATGAAAGCTGTGAAATTCCTCCGGGTATCCACAAAAGAAGAAGTGCAGGGCTTGGATATGAACGAGCATGGGGCCGATGCCTACCATGGATTCCAGATTTTCTCTAATCAGTTAGGAGGTTCAGGATGAAATTAATAATCGCTTATATACAGCCTCACAAGCTGAACGATGTGAAACAGAAGCTCTATGAGAATCAAATTTACAAAATGTCCGTGACTAATAGTTTGGGCTGCGGGCAGCAGATGGGATACAGGGAGACGTTTCGGGGGGTGGATTTGGAGGTGAACCTTCTGAAAAAGACCCGGATCGAAATTGCGGTGAACGACGACTTTGTGCAGCCTACGGTGGATGCTATCGTGGCTGGAGCGAAGTCCGGGGAAATTGGTGATGGGAAGATCTTCGTCATCCCCATGGAAGAATGTATCCGGATCCGGACCGGAGAAACCGGGATTTCAGCCATAGGCTGATAGTGTAGTTCCTCCTACCTTGGGGCTGGTCCTGGAAAGGATCAGCTCCTTTTCCTTCTGTCCACCTTTCCCAGAATCTGCTAAAATCCCTGGTTATGTCCTACGACCCGGAAGATTTGCTTACCTTTACTGCCATAGATTTTGAAACGGCCAATTATCGCCGGGCGAGCGCCTGTGCCTTGGGAATTGTCCGGGTCGAAGGGGGCGAAATTGTCTCCCAGGAAGAATTCTACATTCGCCCCGAACCCTTGGAAATCCCCCCGAATTTTACACGGATCCACGGCATCACCCCCGCCATGGTGAGAAACAAGCCCCAGTTTTGGGAACTCTGGGAGAGCTTCAATCTGCCCGGTGATGCCACGTTCATCACCGCCCACAACGCCCCGTTCGACCTGGGAGTCCTGGGAGCCAGCCTGGATCAAGTAGGACTGCCCAGGCCGTCCCTGCTGTCCCTGGACAGCCTCAAAGTGGCCAAAAAAGCCTGGCCGGAGGTTACCAGGAGAAACCTGGCATCCATCTCCTCATATCTGGATATTGACCTCAATCATCACAACGCCGCCTCCGACGCCCGGGCCTGTGCCCTCATTCTC
>CAZUXL010000182.1:0-4189 GCA_964624355.1 uncultured Spirochaetales bacterium | reverse complement strand
AAAAGATTGTTTAACAACAGAGGTTCCAGGGTCTGATCATAGAATTCGGTCCAACCCGAATCCGCTAGCACAATATCCCCAATTTGAAGCCCAGCTTTTTGGAGAAAAGATCCTTCCTGTAATAATATTACGGTTTGTTGATTAAGGTCCTTCACATTCCTAATACCGAATTTAATCCCATAGAGCTTAAGTGTGGACATAAAGAAATCAAAATCTGTAAGTGGTTTATATCTAAAAATGGTAATGCGCTGGTTATTAAAGGCTAATGATATTTTTGAATTCTTAAAGAAAAAGTAGTTTACGGTTCCGAGTCCATAAAAAGCCTTATCTCGGTATTCATCAGGAATCAATAACCCCACGAATCTATAATTTAGATATCGATCTAGACCTATTTCTACTTCTCTGGCAATTCCAAGAACTGTGTCAAATTCCTTTAAAGCGGTCATAGTAGTTTCAAATCGACCTATTAGGGGCGACACTCTCATTGAACCATCATCGGTCGTCTTGTTTACAAAAAAAACTTTTTGTAAAGCCCCCCCGCGATCCCCGGTGTCAACAATCCAGCCCCCTGACCGTCCATTTAAGGAACCAGGCATTCGTATTCGTGCTTGAAATCCAGGCTCATAATCAATAAAAGGTAATCCAGGTGAGAGGTCTGTGTGTGGTGAATCGAAAACAACTGTTTGAAGTTTTGTGTCAAATTGAATAAAAAATTTAGATAAAAAATTGAGCCCAAGTGTTCCCGATATCCACGGTGGAATTTCTTTGTCCCGGATATAAAAAATAAAATCATTTGCCTTGGCAGTTCCTATTCCTATAGAACTTAATAATACATATCGTTTGTCTGAAGACTGACCACTAATATGATTAGCAATTTTTGCAACACTCTGGGAATTTATCGTAGAGACCGGAGCTCCCGTGTCGATTTCAAAAAATAACTTTTGTGAACCAAATGTCAAGGCTATCAAGTCGTGCTCGCGAAGGGAAAACTCAATAGGAAGTTGTCCTTGAATATTGCCGGACTGATAAGCTTCAACATCATCCCATGACGATATATCATCACTTGAAAAAACATTGATCGACATGAGAAGAAAAATAAGCAATAAAATTTGTTTCATATTAAATGGGAGGGGAGTTGAAAAATTACTACTCATTACTATTTTCTTTAACCTTTAAGATCTCATCTTGAAAAGGTAGTTCGGAATCCTTTTTAGTAGACTGCACCACCTTCAACCCAATTGCCAGTTTACTAATTACGGATTTTTTCTCTGTTAAAAAATCCAGATTCTTGAAGATAAATAAAACGATCCGAAGAAAAATAGTAACCAGAGGAAAGGTCCTATAACGGGTAGCCTTCCCCCGGGAATAAACATTCCCAAGGTAAGGAATATGAGAAAAATAATTCCCGCCCCCAACAACTGAACAACCACGGCCATGAGGTAATAGGCGCCTTTTCTTAAAAGGGAGGTCATGGATTGTTCGCGGGTTTTTTGTGGGTCCAAATAAGGGTCAAAACCAGTAGAATACCCCCAAGGGTTACGCAGGAGTCGGCCACATTGAAAGTGGGAAATCTATCACCCCAGAGCGGGAAGGGGAGCCAAACACTAAACATATCCACGACCCCTTCTGGTCGGAAAATCCGATCGAGGATATTTCCTAGTCCCCCGGCGATGATCAAAGCTAAAGCCCATCGAGCGGTGGAGGTCAGAGTTTTATCCCGGAAATACATGAACAGCACTACGGTTAATACGACCAGGGGCATAAAGATAAACCCCAGGATCCTAAAGGGTCCTGGGAGACCGGCACCGAGGGAGAAGGCAACTCCGGTGTTCCGAGCATGAATGAGTTGGAAAAAATCTCCCCCAAAGGACCAAAGGATAGGAGGTTGGGGAGAGTAAATATTTCCAGAGATGTGGACGATCCAGGTTTTGAAAGCCTGGTCTATAAATATGAGAAACAAACCCACTAATAAGGGTTCAATAAATCCCTTACCGTATTTATTGCTTTTTTCCATGAATGCATTGTTCATAATTCTACAGTCCTGTGGGCAGGTCGAGAAACTGAGTTTCAAGTCCTGTATCTTGTTTAAGTCTCTGGGCTAGGAGGCGCACTCCCCAGGTTTCCGTGGCGTAGTGCCCACCAAATATAACATTGATGCCCGCCTCCAAGGCGGTGTGGTACACGGTGTGATCCGCATCACCCGTAACAAAAAGATCTAAATTTTCGTCTATGGCTTGAAGGACTTCCATTGTCGCTCCACCGGAAACTAGACCCACGGTTCGTATTTCTGCAGGGCCGAATCTAAGGATTTCCAGGGCTTTCTCCCGTCCGCCCACTAAGGTCTGGGCGATTTTATCTAAAGTTAGGGGCTGGGGTAGGGTTCCCTTGCAGCCGATTTTATTTCCTTTATAATCCCCAAAGGGCTGAATATTTTCCAATCCCAGCATTTTTCCCATCCCATAATTATTCCCCACTTCAGGGTGAGCATCCAAAGGAAGATGGGCGGCATACAAACCTAGGTCATGGTCCAGGAGAAAGCGGATTCGGTCATAATGGGGCCCTGTCAAAGGGATGGGCCGACCCCAGAATAGGCCATGGTGAACGACCAATAGATCCGCCCCGGACTCCACCGCCCTACGAAAGGACTGGAGTGAGGCATCCACTGCGAAGGCAACTTTCTGGATTTCCTGGTTCTTTCTGGAAACCTGCAGGCCATTGCTCGATATGTCCTTGGAGATCCAGAGGGGAAGGCTGAGAAGGTTCTGAAAATAATTGTCTAGTTCTTGTAATTTCACAGGAGTATTATAGATGAGGAAAAATACCATGACAAGGCAGTGATTTTAGAGAGCCTGCCGGATCATTTCAGCCAAGGATTTTGCCAACTCGTATATTTTGGAGGGGTCTGCCAGATCTACCGTGTCCTCGGGGGTGTGGGCAATTTGGCATAGCAGTCGCGATTGGGCGTTGGTGCAGGTAAATGCCAAGGCGGGAATATTGCGCTGAATAAAAATACTATGATCTCCCTCCATCCATGAGGGGCCTTCCTTTAAGTCCGGTTGGGAACTAAGAAATTGCCGAAGCTGATATTCTTTTTCCTTGGGAATCCCATAGAAGGAGAAAGCTTGGTTTTCATTTTTAAGAGCAACTCCATCCAAATTAATGGCCATTTTTATTTTATCCAGGGAATCTTTGAATGTTTCAAGGAAAAGTACCTGACCTGGAGCGGAGTAATAATCTTCCCCGTTGAGTGCGACGAATTCCAGGTTCCAGGGGCCTGTGTAGTCTGCTAGCAGTTCAGCGGTTAATAAAAGAGTTGCGACGCCGGTAGCATTATCTAAAGCCCCAGGACTACCTTTTTTAGTGTCGATGTGGGCACATATAAGAACGGTTTTCCCTTGAATATCCCCCACTTGTCCGCAAACATTGGAACCCCGGGAAGGGAGTTGTCGGGACTTGATGATGAGTTGAAAACCTAATCCTTCCTGAGCGGACAGAATTTCACCGTCTTCAGCGGTCATGTAGACGGTGGGAATCTCTAAATCACCGTCCTCAAATAAAGGACAGGGATAAAGAGCCCCGGTGATGGGCGGGTTCATGGGAGTGGCAGTAATTATGGCCGCCGGGTTTCCTGCTTCCAAAGCTTTGTAGATGTTCTGGTGTTCTTCCGGATTGTAAAAAGGATAATTTTTAGGGGTCAGGGGGTAGGCGGCAATGCGGCCCTTCAGCAGGAGAATTTTTCCTGTTATTTGGGAGGTTTTGAGTTCTTCCAAGGTTGAGGCGACGACCAGGGGGGCTTCAATATTGCCCCCTCGACCGTAGGGGCTGGGATAAACTGCTCTGGGACTTCCCATTCCTTGGAGTCTGGCACCTTCGGTATCCCAATCGTTGCATTCGAAGGTTCCCAGGGTGACGTGGAGTCCGAGAGATTCCAGGGTACGGGTAAAATAGGTGGTGGCAGCCCTATTTCCTGCACTTCCTACCGACCGGTCAGGGGCTCGATTACAAAGCGCCTGCAAATGTTGAAGAGCACGGTCTACGAAATAATCCATGGAGTATTGTAACAGTGAAATCCTCAATCCGCAATTGTGTTTATCCAGGAACATTTTCTAAGGAAATTCAGAGGAATTCTTGTCTTATGGTTCAGGGCGTATTAACCTTTAATAAGGGAAGTCGAAAAGATTCCCTTAAT
>CAZUXL010000181.1:0-4195 GCA_964624355.1 uncultured Spirochaetales bacterium | reverse complement strand
CCCTGTAAACTATGGGAAAAAATGGAACTATTATTTTTGATGTTTCTGCATCATCATAGATGGGTTTTAGAGGAATGCCCGTAGGACTTTTTTCTACTGTGCTACAAGATAAAGTTATGATGGTGAGTAGGTAGATGTAAAATCGATACTGCGAATATTTCATACTGTTCTCTCCACTAATATTTAGGCTTTCGTGAGCCATTTACTTCTTTTTGGAACATTCATGGGGTAAATAATTTTTACTATCTGCAACAATAAAAGCCCATAACAAAAATATTATGGAAAAAACTAGAAATGGCTGAAAATACCATGCTGAATAACAGACTATATCACACGAACATTCAAACACCAAGTTCGAATTCCTGCCAGGTGTACTGTTACACTTGAGAAAAAGTCCTAATCCAAAATTTGATCTTTGTAGCAGAAGTCACCCATTCATATAATAGAAACTTTCACCTTACTTTTTCCATTGACAGCAAGACCCCTGTAAACCTAAGCTTGATTTAGAACTAATCAAAACTACCGAAGTTCTTGGGGGTACGAAGTGGGGTCATCTAATAACCGATGGATTTATTTGTTCCTGTTTGGGTTTTTATGTCTCATCGCGGGCATGTCCAATCTAGGAGCTCAGTCCCCAACTTCTAAACTGGAGTCCTTACGCAAGGATTTGAATGAGACTTCCCGACTGAGCCGCCAGTTTGGCGGGCGTGGGGATTGGAAAATGGCTGGGGAACAGCTTCAGACCATGGGTCGCCTCATCCAAGAAATAAAAAGTATCGAACCTTCCAACACTGAATTCGATCATTGGTATTGGCAGGAAGAATTGACCATTGCCCAGACCTTGAGGAACATGGTTCCCGGTCAGGCTGCCTTTCAGTACAAAGTTGCGGTGATCCTGGTGGATGAAACCAAGGCAGATATGATATCCGCTCCCGGGAAAAGAATGGAACCCACGACACAAAAACTCCAAACGGGAACCATGGAGGCGACTAAGGAATTCTTTGAGTATCAGCGGCATTTCTTTCGAGCCTGGTCCAAAGGGCAAATAGAAATGGTCGCCGACTACTTCCAACCCGGTCTTAGCCTGAGGCGGATGGAAGAAAGCGTGACATCGGTGAACAATCCGGACCTCCGTTATCTCTTTCCCGTTTCCCAGTGGCAAAAGCAGTTGGCCGGCCTTTATTCCCAATACGATGCGTTCATCTTCATTTGGCCTAAACCTCAGGGAGCCCCAGCTACAGCCCTGGGAGGAGATCATCCCGCAGATCTCTTATTTCCCGGGATGAACCTGGATCTCAAGCGGGGTGTGGTGGCTATTCCTGATACCTGGATCCATAGTAATGCCACCAGGAACACCCTGATTCATGAAATCTTCCACACCTTGGAAAGAAGTTTGGGGTTTGGTCCCTTTCACGCCTGGGAGGACCTGAACATGACCGAGCTGGCCTACTACCAGTGGCGTTTTGAAACCCTCATTCCCGAGTGGGGCTGGAAGAATGCGAATTATCATAACCGTTTTCCTTGGTCCCAGGAGCAGGTTAATCTCAAGGCCCTTCTGCAGTTCTACCAAGACAACGCCTTAGATTCCTTGTTGAATCCTGGCCAACAACCTCGGGATTTTCCCACAGTTCTTCAGGACCAGCTTCAGAACAGTCTCTATGAGGAGAACTGGTCCCAGGCCTTTGCCACAAGCCAAAAACTTCTGACTTATTTCCCCCAAAATCCGGATCTCCTGTTGAAAGGCGCTCTGGCATCCGCTGGAATGAAGAAAACCCCGGTGGCCAGAGAATTATTGGCCCGACTGGAGGCTTTGATGCCCCCCGGGGGCTTTCCCTTTACTTTCCACAACTCCCTGCTCCAGATCGTTAACCTTTTAGGGGACCAGACTGAGGATATCACCCGTCTGGCGCGTTTAACTCCCCAGTGGCTCTATTCCCATCGCCTCCTGGGGGATCGTTTTTTTGAAAATGGAGATTACCCCCAAGCTATGGAATTCTATGCAGAGGCTCTGGGAATCTATCCCCATAGCTACCGGGATCAGATGAGGTACGGTAAAGCCCTTTATCAAATGGGGCAGGCGGATCAAGCGCTCATCAACTTGGAAAAGGCTGCAACCCAGTCTGCCTCGGCGGCTGCCCAAATTTCTGCCTTTCTGCGGGAGCAGGCCTATCTGGAAAGCTCCCAAAGAAAAAGATTGTACCTCTACGAGAATGCTTTGAAGCTGAACCCAAAAGACGGTTGGGCGGCCAGAGGGATTGCCATGGACAGCCTCTCGGACCAGGCCAAAGCCCAGAAATTCCTGAAACTCTCCGCAGACTTGGGACTGGTGAAGTCCATAGAAACCCTCCAGGAAAAGTATGGAATCACTTACACACCAGTAACCCCTGGAACAACAGTCCCATCCCGGCCGATCATCCGGGTGGGGATTTTCGACCTCCACGAACAGGGAGAAACCCGGTGGTTCGACGATGCCTTTGCCCAGGCCCCCTGGATCCAGGTGAGCTACCTCTCACCGGGGGATATCCGCGGAGGAGCCCTGAAAACCATCGATACCCTGATTGTCCCGGGTGGAATGGCCAACGAGTATGCCAACGCCCTGGAGGCAAATCCCCAGGTAATCCTGGACTTTGTTCAAAAGGGCGGGGATTACATCGGGATCTGCGCCGGGGCCTTCGCCGCCGTCAGCAGCAAGTATTTCCATATCGTTCCTGGGGAACCGCTCAATGCTGCTTACTGGTACAGGGGTGATACCAATCTTCAGATTAATCTGGAAAAAGCGGGGGAGCGGTTCCTGGAATGGAAAGAACCCCAGGTGACCATCCGGTACGCCAACGGTCCCCTTTTTAACCTGGAGGGCATGAAGGAAGGCCAGGACTATTCGGTCCTGGCCAGGTATGCCACTTCCGTAGGAAATTTTGGAGCGCCGGACCTCATGAAAGGCCGAGCGGCCATCATCCTCACCCGGATTGGAAAAGGGGATGTGCTGCTTCTGGGGCCCCATCCTGAGTACACCTATGGTCTGGAAGTATGGCTTCAGACTGCGGTGAACAAACTCAATTGAAGTAGTCTACTAACCACTGCTGTCCAAAGTCTATGCAAGAACCTTAGGTGGGGGTAGGTACGCCATGGCACACCGGTAGGAAGGAGTGCAAAAAGATCCTGGTTTTTTTAGAGTGGTCCTAATGCCTTGTTGGCTTGTGGTGTCAAATTAAGTGGATGTCTGTGGCCATCCAACACCCAAGGCTGTTCCCCAGAGGATAAGGGCAGAGCGTCGGCCATGAGATGCTACTGCAGCGGAGGCACAGACACCATCATTAGCCATAATAACTGGCCTTAGCTGGCCGGAAACTCGCTCCAATTCTTGGCTGAAATATCCTGAATAATCCGGAGCCAACAGGCGCAGTTTGCCGTAGGCACCCCTTGGGTTGATAACACCTTGATCTATATAATTTGCAAGGGAAATGGTTACTGGCCCCTCAGAGTTGCTTTGTTCCAAACATGAAACTGTAAATTTCAGTAAGTCTTTATGAAGTGCTTTCGCCTCCCTCAGTTCTTCATCATTAGTGAGTGCCTCCCAACGAGGCCAAAGCATGGGAGACGGTTCAAATACTTTTAAGGTATCTCCGGGCTGAAGTATGGCTGCTTTGAGGGAGGTCTGACCCCAATCGAGGGCGAGTGGTGGGGTCGTATGAGTGGGTGAGCGAAGTGCAAGTTGCCAGGCTCCAGACAAGGGCAAAAGCTCAGGTTGGGGAGGGATTAACAGATCGGGGGGATCTGTCAGGTGATCGGCAATGATGAATTCGATTGTCTGTAAAAGTAAGCGGCCAACCTTTCCACGGAAGGCTCCTCCCGCCAGGTAGATTTGTTCAATACTCTTCCACCAAGTCCATTCTCTCTCCCCCCAATCGACACGGCGTCGGCGAACTTCTGGTGGTCCAGTTAAAAGGGTTACCAGTACATGCCCGAATAACCGGCCCAGCTGTGCAACGCCTTGCTGAGCTGATGGACCGACAAGGTTCCAATCACCTCTGACAGCCTTTTCGAGACTGGCACCTGACAAGGCCGGATAGGCCGTCATTCCGACTAGTTCGGGCGCCAGGGGGAGACCTGGTAGATGGACCAAAGGGAGGCGGTTTATTGATCCATGGGGTGAATGTCCGTGGTCGGCTAAAAAGGGATTGGATTGGTCCATACC
>CAZUXL010000180.1:0-4324 GCA_964624355.1 uncultured Spirochaetales bacterium | reverse complement strand
CCCGGAGCTTTTGAACAATCTGCCGGGCCATATCCAAACCCTCCAGAAGAAGTTCAATCATTTCTTCGTTGGGCAGTATTTTTTTGCTCCTCAGTCCATCCAGGAGATTCTCCACGTTGTGGGTAAGTTCTCCCAGGGATGCGATTTTTAAAAAACCACACTCCCCTTTGATGGTATGAAATATTCGAAAAAGCTTATTCACCAGTTCCAGGTCGGTAAAGTCTTTCTCCAGCTCTAAAATGAGGGATTGGGCTTGAACCAACCGGTCAGTGGCATCAGCCAGAAAAACCTGGAGGGTTTCATCGTCCTGATGAAGGAACTCCGGGGAACCCTCACCTCCGGGGAGGTTCATGAGCTTCTCCATCCTTTTCTTCAGATCCATTTGGGTTTCAGGGCTTGCATCGGGACGATAAGTCTGCAGGAGATCCAAACCCTGGGAAAGGTTTTCCATAAAACCTGGTTGACCGGCTTTACTCATTTCTTCCCGGATAAGGTTCTGGAGCCATTCCACCAGCTTGAAGGACTCTTCCTGTTCCAAGAAATAGTCCTTGAGAATGGAAACAGCATCCCCTAAATCCGATAGAAGTAAAAAATCTCCGGTATCATAATTCAGTAAATGACTGGTCACTAGGGAAAATTGTTCTTCTCGGGACATGGCGGCTCCAAAGGATTTAATCCAGCGCTTAATCCTCTAAGCCTATTACACCCCTATCGTCTTTGCAAATATTTTATGTTGAGCAAAAGAGTAATAAATAACGATTACAATACGTTTACAACTATTACAAACCTAGTCTTTGCACCGACCCAAGTCATAAAAGGTACAATCTTCGCGTAGGCAATAATGGGAATCAATCCAATCCAGAACCGCTTCTGCGGTGAAGTTTCTCATCCCTTCGGCAAATAAAAGGTGGGCCTTTTCAAATTCCAAGGCTTTCTCCGCTTTCCAGATTTCCGTTACGGTGACTTGGTCAGCGAAGTCGAAGCACCAGAGAAGAATAACCGTTACTGGGGTAAACATCGCGATGCCCAATTTCTTCATCGGCGAGTTCAAACCGTTTAGTTTTGATAAGCAATTCCTCCAGAGCTATGCGCATCTCAAGTCTTGCTAAAGGAGCACCCTGGCATAGATGAACCCCTTGACCCCAGACCAAACTAGATTCAGTATTTCTTTCAAGTTTGACAGTAGTGGGATCCTCAAAGACCCGGGAATCACGATTGGCCGCCATCCACATCATGGTAACGTGTTCGCCTTTCGGTATGGATCGGCCTTGAATCGTCACGTTGCGGGTCGTTGTTCGAGGATTGGCTACTAGAGGACCATCTGAGCGTAAAATTTCCTCAATCGCCATGGGAATAAGAAGGAAGTTATTCCGCAACCGATCCTGCAATAGATTATCCTGGGCAAGATGCTGAACCAGGATACTTAACCCGCCTGCCATGGTGCCATGGCCTGCTGTCCAGTTGCGAAGCACACTCACGATCTGGTCATCATTGAGTCTCACACCATCAACCTCGGTGTCCAACAGAGCATCGGTAGCGTCAGGTACCCTGTCAGGCTCAGAGCGGTGCTTGTCTAAGTTTGCCTTTACCTTTTTTGAGAAAAAGTCGGCTAAGGTCTTGCCGGCAATGGGATCTTTCTTAAAGGCCGCATGCTGACTGCCCTGCACCCAACCCTCTAGGGATTCCCATTGGACTAGGGGCCATCCGAGCCATATGCAGAGGGACTTCATCGAAAAGGGCGTAACGAATGAGCTGATAAACTCTAGATCACCCAGGGAAGGGACTAGCACCATAAGTTCTTTGGCTATCCCACGGATGAGAGGCTCGACCAACCTCAACGTCTCCCGATCGAAGTTAGGATCAAGGGCTTCACGGTAGTGATTGTGAATTGGAGGATCCAGACCGTTGGGAATTGCCATGAATTGGGAAGTATTACTAAAAGTATCCGTATCCGCCAGAACACGGATAAGGTCTTCTTGTCTGAACAAAGACCAACCTAGAAAGTCACTGTGGGCTACAGGGCATCTTTCTCGCATCTCATCATATGCCCGGTTTTGGTCCTTCTGAATTGAATCCTCTAAGGGGTTCCAATCATTTTTCACTTTTTTTACCAAGATTTCGTCCTTTCGGTGTCGACAGCTTGTCGGATTTAGAGAACTTACGAACTATCTAAACAGAAGACAAGTAAATCCATAGGAGAATCCTATGCTGAGGGATAACATCTTTGGAATTTACGAAGAGAACCATGGCGTTGGTGGTAGTAATAGATGCCTAGGGAGTGGGAGGCTATTATCCAGTGGGCTAGGAAGGCTGGTGGGAGTGAAGTTTGAACTTTTCCCTAATTTAGGTTTTTATGAGCGAGGAAAGGTGGATTTCGGAAAATTGACAATTCCTATAAGTTAAAGTTAGCATATAATGGAAAGTCACAACGTACTATTTCCATACAAGACTGCTCAATCTTTGCAATGCCCCAAGTCATAAAAGGTACAATCTTCACACTGGCAATAATGGGAATCAATCCAATCCAGAACCGCTTCTGCGGTGAAGTTTCTCATCCCTTCGGCAAATAAAAGGTGGGCCTTTTCAAATTCCAAGGCTTTTTCCGCTTTCCAGATTTCAGGCACGGCCACTACGGTCATACCCGCTGCCAGTCCTGCTTGAACGCCGTAAAGGGAGTCTTCAAAAACCAAGCAGTTTTCCGGGTTTACCCCCAGTTTTCTTGCGGTGTAGATAAAAAGGTCCGGCTCAGGCTTTCCCCGGGCGACTTGGTCTGCGGAGGTAATGAGGCTGAATTTCCCCAGGATGGGAGTTTCCGCCAAGCTGGCATGGATGACCCGGAGGCTTGACCCGGAAGCCACCGCTAAAGGCAATTTTTGAAGCTTGAAGGCTTCCAGAAGTTTAATCATTTCGGGAAAGGCCTTGGTACGGCCTTTGGCTTGCTGGATATAAAGGTCGTCCTTGTAAAGGCAAAGTTCATCCAGGGATTTGTCCAGTTTCAGCTGGTCCTTGATCATGGCTGCCATGGCGCGGCCACCCATTCCAATGGTCTTTTCCCACATTTCCTGGGTGTAATCCATCCCCAAGGACTTTAGAAATTCCCCGTCGGATACCTGCCAGTTTTTTTCGCTGTCCACCAGAGTTCCGTCCAGATCAAAAATAACAGCTTGCAGGCGTTTACTCACCCTGGGTTTTTCTCCTGTTTTTTTCGGTAATCTTCCGCTTTACGATTTATTTTATTCCACACCCCGGAAAAGCCCATGGCCTTGCGGACCTCTTGGATGGTTTCCCGGGCTGTTTCCCTATGGATTTGAATCCCTTGGTAGATCACTTCGTCCACATATCCGTTCTGGGCTTCAAAAAAGGCTCTTTTTTCCCGTATGGGATCTAGAAAGTTGTTTAAAGCCACGGCCAATTTTTCTTTCACTTCCACATCCCCCACGGTTCCGGCCAAGTACCGGGTTTTCAAATCCAGGATCTGGGCTTTATTGGGATTAAAGGCGTCGTGGTAGATGAAAACGGGATTTCCCTCCACCCGGCCGGGGATATCCGGGCGAATGCGGTTTGGATCGGTGAACATGCCTTTGACCTTTTTTTCCACCGCCTTAGGGTCATCGCTGAGGTTGATGCAATTCCCCAGGCTCTTGGACATCTTGGCTTGGCCGTCGGTACCCACGAGGGTGGGAACTTCCCCCACCAGAACCTCCGGGATGGGAAAAACATCCCCGTAGAGGAAGTTAAACCGCTTAGCCACTTCCCGAGTAAGCTCCACATGGGATTCATTATCCTTCCCCACGGGGACCAGATGAGCCCGGGGAAGCAAAATGTCCGCTGTTTGCAGAATGGGATAGCCCAGGAGACCGAAGGGCATCTCGTTTTCGTCCATATTGGCGGCTCTGGCCATATCTTTTAGGGAGGGAACCCGGTTTAGCCGCCCCACGGTCACTAGATTTTCAAAGTAAAGGTTCAGTTCGAAGGTTTCAGGAATGGCAGATTGAAGGAAAATCACGCTTTTTTTGGGATCAATGCCGCAGGAAAGGTAATCCAAAACCATCTCCCGGGCGTTAAGCGTGATGGCTTCCACATCTTCCTTGCCGGGTTTGGTGGTCAGCATGTGGAGATCCGCAATAATGAAGTGGCACTTGTATTGATCCTGAAGACGGACACGGTTGGCAATGGAGCCAATATAGTGGCCCAAATGAAGCTTCCCTGTGGGTCTGTCCCCGGTTAGAATCCTTTTTTCGCTCATGCCTAAGGAATATACCAGGACTCCCCTAACAGGGCAAGAGATTCAAAATATTTTGCCCGTTTATCTCTGGAGAATTCG
>CAZUXL010000179.1:0-4350 GCA_964624355.1 uncultured Spirochaetales bacterium | reverse complement strand
TTATTGTATCCCCGGACTGGGCAACGGTTAAGGCTTTTCCGATTGTGGCAAAGGGGTAAATTGTCCCGAAATCATTCAAACCGCTATTGGCATCATTTCCATTGTAACTATACACATGATAGGTTAAACCATTCCTGCTTTCACCCGTTATGGTGATGATCCGGGGATCCACATTTCCCGTAAACGTGACCGAGTGAGCGAAATATCCCGCCGTTTGCCCTTGAAGATCCAAGACCACGGGGACAGTAACAGAAGTTCCCGGGGATAGAGAGGCTCCTGCAAAACTCACTTGGAATGGAGGACTGGCATTTAAGGAATCCAGATTAATCACGGATATTCCCACATTTTTAAATACCAAATCAAAGTTATAAACCTGCCCATTCACCAAATCCAGGGCATACAGGGTTTCCACATTTAATTCTGTTCCGGGGTTTGCAAAGAGTCCCCCCGCCTCCACCCTTAGAAGGGGACCTGCCCCGTAGGAGTTGGTGGTTATTGTGGCTGCGTAAGATTCTCCCAGGAAGTTCACGGCTTTAATCTCATAGGTATAGACCAGGTTTGAATCCGCCGTGGTATCCAAATAATAATTGGTATTAGCAGAAAGACTAGCTAGCAAAGCTCCGTCGCGATAGATGTTATAACCGGTTTCAAAGTTGCTGTTATCCAGCCAATTCAATTCCAGGCGGGTCGTTACACCATCGAACATGGGAGAAACCAGGGGGTTTAAGGGAGCCTCGGGAATCTGGGTAAATTCTGCATCCGGAAAAGTAATTTCATCATATTGAACTGACCCCGGTTTCCCTGTCCCCGGGGTACTCATCCCATCTACGATGAGCACCGACTCTTGCCAAGGGTTGTTATGTTCCACCCCATTTAAGTAAAACCTGACGGTGAGCCAATAGCTTCCTGGTGGGAGACCAGGTTTATCGAATATTTCCGCGGAGGAAATCGGAGTCAAGGGAATGGACCAAACGGATACATCGCTGGCATCTACCATTTCCAAAGAATAATGAGACACTAAGTTGGTGGGAACCATGAGGGTAAAATGCAGATCCCCCGAACCGGTACCCACGGGGGCAATGTCCACGGAAACCGTGATGGCGGCATTGAGGTAATTCAACGTGACCGAGGAACTCAGTCCTTCCGCTAAGAGGGCTCCTGGAAGGATTCCCTGGGCGGGGGCGAAAGCTTTCACACGAAAGGTATAGGTCCCGTCGGGAAGACTATCAAAAGTAATCACCGGGGGCTGGGGTTTGGCTGTCCGGGAGGAACCAGCGACCAGTACCGAAAAATCCCTTAAGTAGGTGGTCCAAGTCTGAGTTCCATTGTCGGCGGTGACTTCGAAGACATCCACATTTCCCAAAAGATCAGGAGCTAAGGTTCGCCCCCCCGGGGTGAGAATACTGATATGCACCTCATTGAGACCTGGGGTCTGGGATGTTTGAAAAATGGCTCCAAAATTACAACTGGAAAACAGGAGAACCAAGAGGCCGGCCAGAATTTTTATATTATTTGTCTTCATTTTTTTCTCCTAGTTTTCCACCACCAAGAAGGTGGTCCTCTGGGAATAGTAAAGACCATTCGCCGTATTTAAAAACCTCGCCGTGAGTCCATGACGCCCGAGACTTAGCGCACTAAGGGTTGCGGAACTGAGGGTTAACGCCGGTCCGTCCTCCCCCACACCCAGACGCAGGGTTCCGTCCAGATACCATTTCACCCCCGTGGCCGGAATAGGAACGTTCGCGTAGTTGGGGTTGAAATCCATACTTAGGGTGAATGTCCAGGTATCCAAAGGATTCTTTGTCCTGTCATATTCCAAGGGAATGGTGGGAGTAACCGTGTTTTGATCGGTAATATCCAGGGAATAGGTGTACTCCGTGGGATCGTTATAGTTCACATCGATCTGAGGGGAACTGGCATTGGTGACCAGGGTCGTTAAGGTCTGCTGGGGGGCGGGATTTCCGTTCTTATCCACCGCCGTGACATAGATAGTGTGATTAGTTCCCGCAGTCAAGGTGAGGGAAAAATTGGTTTCCTTATCTTTGTTAGGGTTCGATTCCAATCCCACATTCACCGGAGTCAAGACTCCCGGACCGTCCCAGTCCACAATCAACTTCCACAGCGGCTCCGTATTGGCCAGAGGATTCCATTCCAGATTCACAGTACTGGCATTGGATACCACCGAAGGACGATATCCAATCACGGAAATCTGGGGCGGCGGGGGGGTGTCGGGGACATACCCCCCTTCTCCCATCATACCCCCTATTTTAGCAGCTGTGAGGGGAGAATCGAAAATCCTCACATCGTCCATATTCACCACAGTCCAGGTAGAAAAGTTGGTATTTTTTACCCCGAGACCCAAGCCATCCGGAAAAGTGTCCGCATCGGAATCCCCGGCATGCCAATTGAAGTTCTGGGTGACCGAACCAGTGGCTACAGAAACTCCATTTAAATATAGGGTCACGGGACTGGTGGAGACGATACCATCAAAGACCAAGGCTAGATGGTTCCATCTGTACAGTGTCACAGAGTTGAGATTTAAAGTCAGGGCTGTTTGTAAGCCCCCGGAATAACCGGTGTACACCCGTAATTCCGGGGTGTTTCCGTCGATGTTTTGGTAATACAATCCCCATCCGGCAAAGCTATTGATATCCAAATTGTCGATTAGGGGTTGTCCAGGGGAAGCGGCTATAGCTTGGGTATCCAATTCCCCCAGCCAGAGGGACAGGGATAGGGCCTTACCCGTGAGATCCGGTAGGAGGGTTCTATTATATAATCCTCCGGAACTTGAATGGTTCGCACTGGTAAAACCCGTTTGACTGGTCCTTGTATAAACAGTGTTGTACACATAGCCACCGCCGGAGGACAGGTTGTGAGCCTGTAAATTCCCCGATGTTTCAAAATAACTTGAAGTATCGAAAGCTTCAAATTTCCATTCTGCCAGGAGTCCATCGCCAAAAAGGGCTATTTCCCTCTCTATGGCTCCAATGGACAGGCCGTTTCCGGGGGTTCGGGAGTTCTCCAACAGATCTGTGGGAACTTGGGCTGAAAGATCCCAACCGCCGGTGTAGAGGCTCGCAGGACTATATTCAGAGTAGGTATAAAGCTCCGGGTCTCCCTGGGGGTCCGGTACAAAAAGTTTAGGATTCACCATAAGGTTTCCCGATGCAGTTCCAGTTCCGGAAAGGGTGGTATCTTCGGCGGTATTTAACTGGGCTTGGTCGTAAACTGACTTTTCCGGCGAAAGGTTGTATAGAAGATTATAGACCTTGTGGAAGGCGTTATTTCTCAAGACCTGGGGACGGGAGTCCGTAGGTGCCCCCAAATAAATCCCATAACCGTCCTCGTATTCCGAAGTGTTGGCAAAGAGATTGTTGGTTATATCCAAAGTTCCATTGGCCGTGTTGTGGATGTAATGGAAACTGGCAATAGTCTGCCCTGTGGACAAAAGGGTGTTATTCCAGATTTCTGCACCGGGCTGGGATGTTCCCGCCTGGAGCTCTAAAAGATAGACGTAGGCTCCAGAGAAGTTTCCCGGGGATTGGATGAAGTTATTCACCACCCGGGTGGTCCCCGACTTCAACAGAACCCCGGTGGTAGGTTGGGATCCCCGGCCATCCAAAACGAACCTGTTTTTCTCAATCAAGGAATTCCCCGTGATAGTTCCATCCAACTGGATGCCCACGGAAGAATTACTCGAGGTATAGATGTGGATATTATTTTTCGAGATCACTGGGGCGGTGTGGGTAACCGTTGGATCGAGGTAAATTCCAAAGGCAGGTCTGTCCCCGCCGGAGATATTAATTTTAGTTCCAGAAATATTCAAAGGACCCTGTCCCAGGGAATAAATATTATAGCTCCCGCCGGTTGCTCCGTTAATAAGCCCCGTATCCACCTGGGAGTTCACCATGTCCACCGTGGCAGAAGTGGTTCCCACCCGCAGTCCATAGGCGCTGTCGGTGGAAACACCGAGTTTTACCGTGGCAGCGTCAAGGCTCAAGATACCGCGATAAGTACTGTCCACATCGATCCCCAGGGAAAACTGGTCATAGGGAAGATTGATATTTTCCCCGGCTTTGAGAGTTGTATTTAAGATATTGACCGAAGTATTGGTCGTCCCATCCCCCAGGAGGTGGAGTACCCGTCCCGTACCCCCATCACTTCCGCCAAGGAGGTAACTCCGATCCATGGTGAGATTACTATTACTAATCCGAAGGGTCGTCCTGTCCCCCACCCCTTCGGCTCCCTGGATAATGAGACCGAAGAGGGTGGTTTGGTGGGGGGCGACCACATTAATAACTTGTAAAACCCCTTCCACACCGGAGGTGGGGGATTGAATGTAGGTTTGAA
>CAZUXL010000178.1:0-4482 GCA_964624355.1 uncultured Spirochaetales bacterium | reverse complement strand
TACGGGATTTGGGGGGGATTCGGAATTGGCCTTTCGAAGTGGTCAAGGAGAAATAGGAGTTGTCCTAGGAGTCTCGTAATTGAAATCTAAATGAGCATTTAATTCCCATTTTATACCTCCGTTAATAATTTTCCCAATCAACTGGGCGTTTCTATGATGTTCCTTACAAAAAAGTAACATTTTTTAGCACGGTTATTGCAATTAATAAGCATACACTTGGAGGTGTAAGATGAAGAAAATACTTTTGGTGGGTGCTTCTTTGATTTTACTGGGCGGAATGATGATGGCAGAGGATGGCGATGGGAAAAAAGCTATTCCTGAGGGCGGTAGGGGTTATGGCTTTGTGGACATCAATAACGATGGAGTCAACGACCTACGTGGCACAAAGGCTGGTACGGGTGCAGGAAACGGTCGGGTGAATCAGAACCAAACCACGAGACCTATTATGGGTGCAGGGACGCAAAGTCATGGTGGTCAAGGCCAAGGTCGCGGCAGACGCTAGTTTTATGTCGCCCCTGGCTGGTTGCTAATCAGCCAGGGGCGTCTTTGTCATTTGCTCAAAAAGAAAACCTAAGGCCCACTCCGACCTGCCCCGTAGGGAAATCCTGAGACTGGTACCGGAAACTAACGGGAAATGAAAGGGTTTTCTCACCGTCTAAGTAGATCATATATTCGGCGATAGCCTCGCCTGCTGTTACAATGGTGTTACCGTTATACTCGCTTTGTAAATCCAGGGATAGTAAAAGCCAATCCACCGGTGACACGACTCCAAAGAATTGAAGGTCAATCCCTGAAAATATTAATCCACCCAGTGAATCGGTGATCCAAAAAATTGTATCCTTGAATTCCAAAGACAGGGGGAAGCCAGGGGACCACGAAAACTTCAGTCCCGGACCGATGGATAGTATCTTACCCCCTTGGTTTTGAATGCTGAAATTGGAATAAAAACTAGGTTTAAACACAAACTCAGAAAGCATGAAAGAAACATATGTATTAACACCAAACCCGACATAACCAGAGACCAAAGGATTTATTTCACCCACGGGTGAAAGGAATAATGAAAAATCAGTACTATTCCATGTAAAGGGAACCGAAAGGGAAAAGGCTAAGTATTCCGTACTTTGAACCATGGATACACTTCCCAAGGCTTCCAATTGAACCCCGAGCACCCAGGATTCCTGCAATTTGGTAAATAGTACATTCCCCTGGCCGCCCCAGTCCCTTAAATCCCCATAAGGAAGTTCGAGGATATTCCCTGAGAAATCCAATCTCAAGGTATCTAACTCCCCGGAGTACAAATAAGAGCCTCCCGATAGTCCCCCATAAAAGGCAGGCTCCCAAGATCCTTCAAAATACAAACCCTGGGTTTCTATTTCCGCAGTCATTTCCCCCATGAGTCCACTGGGCGGAGATAAAAAAAGTAATCCCACCAGACAACATATGAATTGGAACTTTCTCATTTTCGCGATCTCCTCAGAAATTCTTGTTCCACCATAAGTAAGGTGCCACCCTTCCCCAGGATAATTATGGTTGTCCTTGCCATCTCAGTGGGAGAAAGCCCAACGGATCGCCCCCTGGTGAATAAACCACTAAGGGAGGGAAATCTTTCCTCCGGTTCCTGGGACGAAGTGAGATTCCTGGTCATATCCAAAATTAATTCATCCTCTAAGGGAAACCTCGTTTGCACAGCGGTAACCGTGAGCAAGGCACTCATCCCCCGGTCCAAGGAAGCCTTGGAATTCCGTAACCAATCTAAAAAAATTGGTATTAGTGACCGTGAAACACCCGAGCGCAGTACAATTCCACCACGGGTTAGAAAACCCTCTAATGTGATGTTTTTTCCGCTGAGTTCGCCAAAAACTATCCGCAGTTGATCTCGTAGATACAAAAAATTATCCAGATCCTGCCATAGTGCATTTAGAAGAACCTGAGCTGGAACCTTTTTCTGGACACCCTCACGAAGTCGGTCATAAAGAAGTCGTTCTGGTAGGTCTTCCAGATGGTTTTTTTCCATGAGTTTCAAAAGGTCAGGTCTAATTCCCCGATAAAAACTTGCTTGAGGATCTTTATCATACCAATCATCCAGGCCTTGGGCTCCAACGCTGAAGAGAAAGCTGATAAACAGTAAGTAGAAAAATAGAATCCTTGAAGGTTTGAAGCCCATGGTTTAGAATCCTCCGGGGTGTCCCGAAGTCCTTGGGCTTTTTGGAGTCCCAGTGATTCCAGTATTTTTGGGACCACTTGTATTCCGTCCTCCTTGGGAGGAAGTTTTTGCGAATTGCTGTCTCATTTGTTCCAGACCCCTGCCTGTGACCACGGCACCACTATTATTCATAGTAATTCGAAGTGATTGAGATAAAAGAGCTCTGCATTCTTGAAGATCCTTACCGCTCCGAAGATTTTTTTCAAACTGAAAAATAAACGTTGCTGCTCGTTTTCCTGCTGCTGAGGGGTCAGAACTCGTCAAAAACCCTTGCCGAAGAATCTGCTCCTGGGCTCGAACCAAGGGAAATGAAAGTGGGGGTATACCCTGTCCTTTTCGGCCTTCCATATAGGCTTTTTCATAGGCCGATTCCCATTCGGAAACCAGAGTATTCTCCTGGGCTACCAAGGAAAAAATCCCTACCAATAAAAACCATAGGACAATGAAACTATGCTTATTCATCCCTCTCTCCTATATGCGAATAAGGGCATTTTCGCCACCGAATCCGTCTGAAACGACCTCTTCAGCCAGAGGGTCTATAAATAAATCCTGACCGTCTACTAAATAATTATATGTGTAGACTTCATTTTTTTTAAGTTGAACCTTCAATTGCCACAGGCCGTCCGGGCCTTTTTCCAGGGGTAACCCACCGCTGTTTAAGATACCCGGAAGATTGCCCACCAATACGACCGACGAAGCTTGGGGAGCTACAAAAGTAAATCGGATTTCCACCACATCAGGGGCTACTATGTCCGTAGTACCCCGAAACAAATACCCCGCACCAAAAACCAGGATCAGTGCAGCGGCGGCTACCAAGGGACTCAGGAACCAGGGATTTGACACTGGTTTGATGTTTCTCATCACATTATCCGCGAAGGAAGACGAGGTCGAATGGTGTTCAAATGCTGTCCGATTAACTAATTTCGTGAGCATCCCATACCGGCTCCGGCAAAGCGGACAGCTTTTCAAATGATCCTGAAGGTTAGTGTCTCCTAAAAAGGAGTCATCTATTTCCGGAGAACTCTCCCATTCCTGAAAAAGGCGATCTAATTCATCACACTTCATAATAAAAGTATACCCTCCCAACTCATGCCAGGTTACCGGGATCCAAAAAAATCCGCAGGTCCTTCCGGGCTCTAAACAATCTGGTTTTCACTGTGGAGGAACTTAATGAAAGTACTTTACAGATTTGTGGTATTTCGAGCTCCGCAAAGTAAAATAGTTCCACCACCTCTCGGTTCCCCTGAGAAAGTTTTGAAACAGCCTTTCGGAGGGCCTCAGCCTCCAAATTCCGCTCCCCTTCATTAATTCCTGTCTTGTCCTTGAAAAAAATCATCATTCGGCCCAGCTTCTCCAACTCTCTTTTAAATTTGAGTTTTTTAGAAGCCACTGTATGAAAAGCTATGGTAAAAAACCAAGTAGCGAAGCATCCATCAGAATGGAATGAGTGCAGGTTTCGATAGGTCTTAAGAAATATATCCTGCATAAGATCTTCCACTTCATCCGAAGGAAGTCTCACACGACAAAAATGTCTAAGACGCTTCTCGTATCGAAGGACTATACTCCGAAAGGACTCGCACCTGCCGGATAAAACTTCCTCAACCCACTGTCTGTCGGTGGAATTTTCCGGTGAGTTCTGACTGTGCTTATGTGGATTGAGATCTTCGATCACAGTGTACCATAACATAATTAAAAAAATATTAAAAGTTTTATGTAACCGCCGTCCCCAAACTTAAGTATACCAATATGAGTTTTGGCAACAAAATATTTTATTTAAGGGGAGGTCAGATGATGATGCATTTTAGGGGTTCACAATTTAAGGAGGATCATATGCGCCGCAATATTTTAGTTCTTTTATCTCTTGTAGGTATTTTTTCTATGGGTTGTACACAGGTAACCGACCCGGTTGTTGCAACCAATCAATTGACAGGGACCGCAACCAAAGGACCTATCGCTCTGGGAACAGTCACGGCTTACGCCTTGAACGCTGACGGTAGCCGCGGCCTGGCTCTGGCCACCTCCACCACTACCGCCGATGGACAGTTTTCCGTGGACGTGGGGACCTATGATGGAGCTGTCGAATTGGTTGTCACGGGTGGCAGCTACACCGACGAAGCCACTGGGGCAACAGTTTCTCTAGGAGCCGGCACGGAAATGCGGACCCTTATGGCCCAAGCTAAAAACGGATCTGTTGTGGCTGTCACAGCCCTGACCACCATGGCGGCGGCCAATGCGGTTTCAACGGCTACCCAGTCCGGGTTGAGTGCTTCCATTGAAGC
>CAZUXL010000177.1:0-4492 GCA_964624355.1 uncultured Spirochaetales bacterium | reverse complement strand
TTCTCCCTCTCCCGGCGTTTATCCGCCCCGGAGAGGGTGTTGATAACTTTCATTCCCAAAACGATACTTGCTAAAATGAAGGTGATGAGATTTCCCACGATCACCGGAAAATCGCTTCTGAGCAGGCCATAAGCAAGCCAAAGGGAGATTCCCACCACAAAGAGGCTGTACATGAGAAGGGAAATCCCCTCTGTATCTCTGGTTTTTAAGGTTTTTATCACTTGGGGAATGAAACTTACGGTAGTCAGAAATGCGGCGATTGAGCCGAGTAACGTCAGTTGTTCGGGGGTCATCATGGGATAAGAATCTCACAACTCTGGTAAATGTTCCATCCCTATCCCTCCATCCCATATCCCTAATCCCCCATCCTCCATCCCCCATCCTTATATTAACCAATTGACATCTCCCCATCATCTGATATGATGATTTTTTAGCAGGAGAACCCAATGAACCGATTTGCCATGATTCTTGCCATTTTAATGGTGGGATGCGCCGGAGGCCCAGCCCCTGAACCCGCACCCAAGCCCCCAGAGATCCCCCCCAAGGAGTATCCCGTGAATGAAAGCTTTCAAATCCTACCGGACCGGGTTATCCAGGGCACGGATAAAGAAGCCGTGGCCTTATCTCCCACATCAATTAAAACAACCTATTTCCCAGGGGAACGAACCTGGACGTTGAAAAGCGATATTTCAGCCTTCCCGAGTTTCACATCACCACAGATGCCTATTTTGGAAGCCCTTTATAATCTAACCCTGGAAGAGGCCCAGCTGAATATTAAAAAAGAGGGCACCCTCATGGCGGGGAAAGCTTGGACAGGGGTTTGGACCCGGGATATTTCCTACGCCATTCACCTGGCTTTGGGAATTGTCCTCCCTCAGCAGTCCATGAACAGTCTTAAATTCAAGGTTAATGCTTTGGAACAGGTAATCCAGGATACGGGAACCGGGGGCTCTTGGCCCATCAGTACCGACCGGGTGGTCTGGGCCATCGCCGCCTGGGATATCTACACCACTTCCGGGGATAAAGCCTGGCTGGAATACGCCTACCGCATTCTAAAAAATACCGCTGAAAAAGACCTGGCCAACGTGGTGGACCCCATCACCGGCCTTTACTTCGGGGAGTCCTCCTTCATGGATTGGCGGGAGCAGACCTATCCCAAATGGATGGAGCCCAAGGATATTTACGAATCCAAAGCCCTGGGTACCAACGTCTTGCACCAGCAAGTTCTCTCGATTCTTGGTCAAATGGCCAAGGAACTGGGAAAACCCGCTGGGGAAGCGATAGCCTGGACCGACCGGTCGGCAAAGTTAGCCACCAGCATCAACAAGGAATTCTGGCTGGCAGATAAAAAGTATCTCTCGGTCTACCAATACCCCTCCCAAATGGGAAACCTTCTTTCGGACAAGACTGAAACCTTGGGCAGCGCCCTGGCGGTCTACTTCGGTGTGACCGATCCCGCCAAAAGCAAGATCATCATGGAAAATCTCCCCGTGGTCCCCTTCGGCCCTCCTATTATTTATCCCCAGCACGCCCACGCCAATCCTTACCATAATAAGGCGATCTGGCCCTTTGTCACCGCTTATTACGGTCTGGCCGGGGCAAAAATCGGCAACGAAGCGGCGGTGAGTTTCGCTTTAAAATCCAATATCCGGGTGGCTACCCTTTTCTTGACCAATAAAGAAAACCTGACCTACGATACGGGGAAGGACAAAGGAACCGCCATCAACTCCGATAGGCAATTGTGGTCCGTGGGGGGGCAATTGGCCGGGTACTATATAATTTTATTTGGTTTGAATCCCCGGGTTGAGGGACTGAGCTTCGCCCCTGTGGTTCCCGATTTCATCCAGGGCCCCCTTTCGTTGAAAGGTTATCCCTACCGCCAGGCCAAGGTGAATGTGAATGTCACCGGGAAAGGAAGCAAGATCGTCAGTCTGCAGGTTAATGGTGTGGAAAAAGGACCTTCTTACATTCTCCCCACCACATCCACAGGTGAATTAACAGTGGATATCACCCTGGAAGGAACCGGAAACCTGGGTCAAATAGCCCTATCTCCCCTCTTAGTGGGACCTCGGGATCCCCAAGGTCTGAAAGGATCCCTGTCAGCCGATGGTACTTTTACCCTCACTTGGAGAGCCCAACCTGGGGTAGCAAAAACAGAGATCTACAAGAATGGTAAGCTCCTGACCACTGTGGAAGGGGCTACTTGGCAGGACACCAGCGGAACTTCGGGAGTGTATTTCCTTCGGTCCTTGAATGAAATGGGACTGGGTGCCAACTATAGTGAATATGTTTACAGTAGCCCCAATGGAAAAAATCCCATCATAGTTAAAGCTGAATCCGGGATTTACCCTGAAGGAAGCTTAGAGAAAGACGAAACCCAATCTTGGGTGAACCTGGTGAAGGGCACAGATAAACTACTCAGCCTGGAACTGAGCATCCTCACCGCCGGGAACTATAACCTGAGTTGGAAATACTTCAACGACAACGGTCCAGTGAGTACAGACAATAAAACCGGCATTCGAACCTTGAAAGTGGATGGGAAAATTCTGGGAACCCAGGTATTTCCTCAAAGAGGGGGCGCAGGAGAGCGGTTCGGATCGTCCAACTCCTTAGTAGCCACCTTGAGTGAGGGAATCCATAAGGTAGAACTAATCTTCCTGCCGATAAATGAAAATATGAATATCGATATCAACGAGGCTGGCATTGTCCATTTGGAAGCCCGTCCTCTGCCTTAGTTTTATTCTTTTGGGGATTCCTGGACTGAATCTTTCGGCCCAGGATATTTCCCAGCGTTTAGAATGGGCGGTGGAGAATAATGACACCGCTCAAGTGGCCCGGATCCTTAAAACGAATCCCGAACTCCTGATGACTCCCCTTCCCGCAGGGGGAGCTCCCTTAGGCACGGCGGCTGCCCTGGGTCATTGGGAAACCACTGGTTTTCTCCTGGAAAAGGGAGCCGGGCTTCAAAGCTCCGATCCCCAGGGAAACCAGGCCTATTTAGCCGCCTACCTGAACAATCACAAAGGACTGGCTAAGTTTCTCATAACCCGGGGGGCGGATCCCCTGAGTACGGATCAAATGGGAAATACCCTCCTGCATCTCATGTCAAAAATATCCACCTCCTGGTGGCCGGAAATTCTCTCAGGGAATTACGATCTGGAAGTAAAGAATTTCCTAGGGCAAACCCCCTTTATGCGAGCCGTTTGGGATGAGAATCTCACCCTAGCGGATGTATTGAGTCGGGAAGGAGTCCAGACCGAAGAAGTGGATTACCTCGGGCGAACTGTGGAAGATTATGCCCGAAGAAACGCTGATGAGGGGATGATTCTCTTTCTCTACAGTCTGAGGTAAGATACAATGTTCCCATGTACAAGATTCTCGAATCCTCTAACCTCCCTGATCTCCTTTTGGAAGAGTACTTCACCCCTTCTTTTTTAGGTTCCCGATCTCTCATCATCCTTCAAAATCAAAATCAGGTTCAGTGGTTAAAGCTGGAATTGGCAAAACGAAAAGGGATTTCGGGGGGATTGAATATAAAACTCCCAGAAGAAGCCCTAAGACTGATCTTGGACAGACTGGACTGGAAATCTCTGGGATTTGAACCAAAAAACCGGCTTTATATGGACAATCTAAAACTAGTCCTTCTCCAAAAAATTCAAACAATTTGTTTAAGAGACCAAAATGAGGATGCCCAGTGGGATAGTCTCAGAACCTTTGCGGGATCGGGAAAAAACCTGGATCACCGGCGCATTTACGGCCTGTCCAACGCCTTAGCCGGAAGTTTTTATTACTATGCCAACAACCAACCGGAGATACCTAAAGCCTGGGGTCTCAACCAAAGCTACACCGCCACGGGGGATCCCGCCCAGGAACCTTGGCAGCGACGGTTGTGGGAAGACACCTTTTCTGCCCCCCAAGCACCGGAAATCCTGGGAACCACCCTGGAACGACTTTTAGATTCGGGAAAAAATCTAAAACTCCTTCCTCCCAGTTTTGACCGGATTGTCCTCTTGGGATCCCCCTTTCTCAGCCGGCAAGCCTTCCGATTTTTCCTCAAATTGGCGGAGAATACGGAAATAGTTCATCTGCTTCTCTGCCCTTCCCGCCTGTTGTCTGAAGACCCCGAAACCCCGCGGGAGCCCCTGAGCTCCTGGGGACAGACCTACAAGGAGTTCCGCAGGGAGGCTGGCGCCTCTGGTCTTATTCACCCTCCATTGGCAGAAAAAGTAAGCCTAGAAAAATCGGGTAAAACCTCCTTGGAACAATTACAGGATTTTCTCCACGGACAAGAGGGGAGATTCACTCCTCTGGATCGAACTCTTCAATTTATTTCCTGTACCAATCGCCGAAGAGAATTGGAAGTTCTGAAAGACCGTTTGTTGGACTTCCTCCATACTTCAGATCTTCAGCTACAGGAAATTGGAATTATGGCTCCGGATATTAATCTTTATGCCCCATTGGTAGAAGCGGTATTCAACGAAGCTGGCCCTGA
>CAZUXL010000176.1:0-4612 GCA_964624355.1 uncultured Spirochaetales bacterium | reverse complement strand
AGGAGATAAAAATGAAGCCTTTGGGATTTTTTCTTGCGGCATTGGGAAGTTTGAGCGTTCTGGTGGTGAGTATTTTTATCTCTGGTTCGCCCTTTGTTATTTTTTTGGATTTCCCTTCGTTATTACTCCTGGTGGGAATTCAAATCATGGTAACTTTGGCCTTTTCAGGGTTTCATGGGATAGCCAGGGCCTTTACGGCGCCCTTTGAAAACACCCCTGCCCCCGCAGAACTTCGAAAAGCCCGGAGTTATTGGAAGGGTCAGACCACCATCAGTTTAATGGCCGGATTTCTCGGGGTGTTACTGGGGATAATTAGTATGATGCAGAACCTTTCAGATAATTCAGCCCTAGGAAGAGGGGCGGCTCTGGCACTTCTCATTTTATTTTATGCTTTGATTCTGAATTTAACCATCTTCATCCCCTACCGACTTTTGTGCGAAAGACGATTAGCGGAGTAAACCAGTTAATTAATTCATCGGTGGTATAGGAAATGACAGCTCGACCCTTAAACCACCACTTTTCACCAAAAAGGCTGTGGCTGAGCCTCCATGCATGTTGGCAATGGATGCCACAATGCTCAGTCCGAGGCCACTACCGGGGGTGCTTCGTCCCGGATCCCCCCGCCAATGCCTCTGGAATATTTTTGTCAGGTCCGACTCCAGAACTCCCGGACCGTCATCTTCCACCCATAGGATGGACCGACTACCTTCATTCTGGGCTCCCAGCTTCAAAATCTTCATTTCTGCCCCATAGGTGAGGGAATTTTCAATTAAATTGCCCAGGGCACGCAAAACCAAGTTCCTGTCAGCAAATAAATGAGGAATTTCCCAATACACCTTCCACTCTATTTTCCTTTCGGAAATTTGCCGCTCAAACCGATAGTGCAGATCCTTGAAGAGATCTGGAATGCTCACCAATTCCCGGATTTGAGCTCTGAAGGACTCTGTTTGAAATAATAATGTAATATTGCTGATCATGGTCACCAGCCGGTCTGTCTCCCCTATCATGGCTTGGAAACGCCGGGTCTCAGGGTCCAGAACACCGTCTGCAAGGGCTTCCAGCTGACCTCTTATGCCGGACAAAGGGGTGCGAAGATCATGGGCAATATCCTGGAGAAATTCCCTTTGATGTTGGTCTGACTCCCTCAAACTGTTCCCCAGATCTTCCAAACCCCTGGAGATATCCTCCAGTTCCTGAAAGGGGGCATCTCGAGCTGGCACTAATGTTCGAGAGGAAAGAGTTGTGATATCGTATTTTAAATCCCGAAATAGCCCGGTAAGTCTTCCCGCACTGGCCTTAGTCCATACCAAGCCCACACCTAAAGATGCGGCCAGGGAAAAGAGAAAGAGGCCGCCAAGGGCAAAAAGAAACCGTTTATTGGCTTCCTGAGTGAGAAAAGCAGTTTCTCCCGTGTAGACCCAACCGACCTGAGAATTTTCCCAAACTACGGGAGTTAGGTTTGCAGGATCCAAGGAGCGACCCTGGCCTCTGTTGGAAAATACAAGATTTCCCTGAATATCGAAAACAATAAAAGGACCACCGGCGAGAACGTCCAGGGATACGGGGTGCTGATGATCCATTATCACCCCCAGAGCTTCTCGGATGAGCAATTCTTTTTGACCGCTCTGGTAAATATGGAGAGCCAGGGGAACCCCACCCATAATAAGAAAAGCCTGGAGACCTAAAAAAACACCAATTCCCAGAAGAAACCTATGAAGAAACCAACGATGGGCTTGGGGAAGAACTTTTTTCAATCTTTATTCCCGCAAAAGCGATAACCGAAGCCCCTCACGGTTTCAATCCACTCTTCATTTCCCAGTTTATGCCGCAGATTTTTCACGTGGGTGTCCACTGTTCGCTCTGAACCTTCCGCCACAGATTGAAGACACTGCTGGAGAATTTGCCCCCGGGATAGCACTTGGGGACTCCGGGAACACAGGTATCCCAAGATGGTCCATTCCGCCGCCGTTAATCCGATTCGCGCGCCCTCCAGTCGAACCTCCAAGGTAGACTCATCCCTCTCCAAACGCTGATCCCCTAAAATCCAAGTCGTTAATCCCTGGGACACTGGTGATTTTACCTCCCCCCTACGGCGCAGGAGCCCCCGAACCCTCAGGACGAGTTCCCGGTTAGAAAAAGGTTTTACCACATAGTCCTCAGCGCCCATTTCCAAACCGGTGATCCTATCGGATTCTTCAGCCCTGGCAGTTAGAAAGAGAAAGGGAAGATTGGGCCATCGCACCTTGAGGTGACGGGAAGCTAAAAAACCATCCCCATCGGGGAGCATCACATCCATTATCATCAGATCGACCCCTGGAGTATCTTTTTGGTTTGCCAAGAATTCCTCCAGGTCCTTAACCCGGGGGAATTCCCTGACGCCCCAACCTTCCAATTCCAAGTAACGTCTTAGGACTTCTCGGATACTGTCGCTATCTTCCAGGATTCCGATCATTTCTGCCACTAAGACGCCTCCTTATCAATGCCCTTCCAAAATAGGGGGTGGTAAGCCCAGGGATTCTGCCACATACACTCTAACAGCATCCACGGTAAATCCATATTTCACCGTGGAATCCTTGATAGGTTTTACATATTCCAACTCTGATATTTTAAACTTATCCAAAAATCCTTGTTTCGGTAAACCCGAACTATCAGCGATGACCTGAAAGCTATCCCGACCCCGGATCAAACTTGGATCGTAGGTTGCGGGGATAACGCCCAATTCCTGGGCTTCCACTTTGGCCACTTCTTGAAGTTCCTCATGTTTGAGAATAGTCCAGTTGAACTGTCCTGCCAAGGTTCCCACCAGAACCACCAAGGTCATGACCGATGCAGCCAGGGCCGGCACCACCCACAATTTGACATTTTTATTACCGGGAGCCTGATAGTTAAGAGTGTCTTTTACAGGACAAGCAGCCACACAGAGTCCACAGTCTATACACTCCGCAGATTTCACTCGAGTGGACTCACTGACTATTATATTCATGGGACAGGCTTTATCGCAGAGTTTACAATCGATGCAAGTCGCTACGGTTCTTTCCAGTTTTAAGGGACTAAATCGGGCTAGAGGTGCCAAAGCTGCACCCATGGGACAAAGGTATTTACAGAAAAATCGCTCATAAAAAAAGCTTCCCGCCAAACTCAGTAAAAGGATGCCGAAACCTATGGCGAAGTCGGTCAGAAGTTCCGCAGAAGACAAGTGGTGATATGCGACCCAAGGATCAAAGGGCCGTAGAATAAGATCAGCCATCACCCAGGTGAGGATGAGGATTCCCACCAGGACTCCATATTTTAGGTACCGAGCCCCCTTGTCCAGCCATTGGGGCATCTCCCACTTTTTTTTCAAAACTTTCTTACCCAGATTTCCCACCAGCTCCTGAAGGGTTCCCAAAGGACAGAACTGACCACAGAAAGCCCGGCGGCCCACCACCAAGAGTACTATTGTTCCCACAAGCAGAACAACTGAGCTTGCTGCCACCCTCTGAAGAAATCCGCCGGAACTAAGGAGTTTCCAGGCCGCTTCCAATCCTCCAAAAGGACACAAAGCATCCACACCCGGAGGAGTCCAACCGAAAAGGGGGAATTGGTGAGCTAGACCCAGGACCGTGGATGAAACGAGAACAGCGCCCAAAAGCACCCAACGTAGTATTCTAAAAACATTTCTATTGTTTTTCAGAATTTCCTTATCTGTCATAGTTACTCCTTTTAAGCCACCTGGAAAAGTCAGACTGGCCTTCTTTTTCAGTGTACTTTAGGAATTTGAATATGATTTGGGGGAATTGTGAAGTTTAAGTGAAGTTCGTCTTATATAGGTCTATCAACAGACACTATAAAAAAGCCCACCGAAGGGCAGGCTTTGATATACGACTAGGAGCGTAGCGAGGGTGATTTTCACGAGGGACCAGTGAACTGAAAGCCCGGAGTTTGCTTAAGCAAATGAGGACTTTCAGAAGCTGGGCACGAAGGGAAAATCAGCCGCAGTAGCTCCCGGTCGATTTTTTAGTACATGCCGTCCATGCCACCCATTCCGCCCATACCCCCGCCCGCAGGAGCAGAGGCTTTCTTTTCAGGAATATCGGTGATGGAACATTCGGTGGTCAAAAGAAGTCCGGCAATGGATGCCGCGTTCTGGAGAGCGGACCGGGTAACTTTAGCAGGATCAATAATCCCGGCCTTCATCATGTCCACCCATTCCATTTTATTAGCGTCTAAACCGACCCCTTTTTTCTCGTTCTTGGCTCTTTCAGCCACCACAGCTCCGTCTAGACCGGCGTTTTCAGCGATCTGGCGGATGGGTTCTTCCATGGCTCTCTTGGCGATTTTGAATCCGACTTTCTCTTCCTCGGTGAGGGTGGAGGTATCGAAGGCTTCCAGTGCTTTAGCCACCTGAATAAGGGTGACTCCACCACCGGGAACGATTCCTTCTTCCAAAGCGGCTCTGGTGGCGGACAAGGCGTCTTCCACTCGGTGTTTTTTCTCTTTGAGTTCCACTTCCGTAGCAGCACCCACGTTGATCACGGCCACTCCGCCGGCCAGTTTAGCCAGGCGTTCTTGGAGTTTTTCTTTATCGTAATCGCTGGTGGTTTGCTCAGATCCGGGCCCAGATCGAAGAAAC
>CAZUXL010000175.1:0-4639 GCA_964624355.1 uncultured Spirochaetales bacterium | reverse complement strand
ACACAAAACACATCTTTCACCAAGGCACCGGCCTCTTCCAGGAGTTCCGCCGCAGCCTTCAAAGTCCCCCCCGTGGCCAACAGATCATCCACCAAAAGTACGTTCCCCCCCAAAGGTACGTCCTCGGGTTTCACTTCCAATACACTTTTCCCATACTCCAAGGAATAGGACCGGGAGAGTACCTTACCGGGAAGTTTTCCTTGTTTTCGGACCAATAACAAAGGTAGCCCTAGAGCGAGGGCCAAGGGAGCGGCGAAAACAAACCCTCGACTTTCCACCGCAGCAACGGCGTCGAATTTTTCATCTTTATAAAGGGAGATTATTTGATTCATACATTCCCGAAAGGCCTCGGGAAGGGTAAGTATGCCTGTGATATCGTAAAAAAGGATTCCAGGCTTGGGAAAATCAGGAATTTTTCGAATCGCTTTATCCAGATCGTAGTCCATGATGCATTTTTAACACACACCTGGCCCCCGGGTCAAATCTTTTTTCTGAATTATCTGTATAAAATATCATACAGGGCCCGTGCAGCCCACTTTTCAATTAATTCTCGTATTATAGCAAATCATTACCATATAAGTAAATAACAAATTTAAAGATAAAAAACTTAAATTAGCATAGTTATTGCAATTATATTGCTGTGAGGAGTTCTAAAATGAACACGAAAGATTTTCTAATGGAAGAAGAGTCCCTGAAGAGGTACTTTGAAGAAATATCCCGGACTCCCCTGTTGAATTTTGAGCAAGAACTGGATCTTTCAAGAAAAATTGAAGAGGGCAACGTCCCGGCTAAAGAGTTGCTTATTAAATCGAATCTTCGACTGGTGGTGAAAATTGCAAAAAATTATCACGCCATGGGCATGAGTTTCTTAGATCTTATTCAAGAAGGAAATCTCGGGTTAATGAATGCGGCGTTGAAATACGATCACCGTAAAAATGTCCGGTTTTCCACCTACGCCAGCTGGTGGATCAAACAGAGCATCATCCGAGCCATAGCAAATAAAAAGAAAATGATCCGTCTGCCCCACAGGAAAGAAGAATCCCTTCGAAAAATCCAAAGATATGTCTTAGAATTTCAAACGCTTAATCAATGTCAGCCCACGGTGGATGAAATATCCCAAGAACTAAGAATCAAACATCAAGAGGTCATTGCCCTGTTAGATGCGGGTAGTCCTATCAGCAGCCTGGATAAGGAATTAGGAGAAGAAACCGGCTCTTTAATGGATATGGTGGAAGATTCGACTTATGAACCCCAAACGGATATGCTGGAATCCTGCGTTAAAAATGAAACCATGAGGCTTCTGGAAACCCTTATGGAAAAAGAAAAAAAGATTCTCATGTACCGGTACAGCTTTTTCGGGGATAAAAAGCAGACTTTGAAAACGATCGGTACCGAAATGGGAATCAGCCCTGAAACCGTCAGACAAATAGAGATGAAAGCCCTGGCGAAATTGAGAAAAGACAGCGAAAACCTGAGGGAGTATGTTTACTCTTGACGCCCTGAGGCAATGTAACATAAATTAAACTGTGGCTATTCCCCCCCCTGGAACAGGTAGAAACAAGAAAAACCTCCCTACTAGGGTCTATTTAGCCTCCTTAGGGATATTTATATTATTTGCTGCTGGCCTTTGGTTCCTGCCCTATAATGACTCTCCATCAGAAAGGACCTTCATAGCCGAGCACCTGGATGCTCAGGGAAATGACAGGCTTGAGCGTCCTCTCACCCTCATCCCTAAAAAACCAGAAGTTTTAGAAATAAAGAAAAAAACCTTATATTTTGTGATTGATGATGCGGGTCATAATTTGACTCAGCTACAAAAATTTTTAGATTTTCCCGGTAAAATAACCATCGCTGTCATTCCTGATCTGGCTTATACCAAAGAAGCTTCTAAAAAGATCCTGGAAGCAGGAAAAGCCCTGATTCTCCACATGCCCATGGAAGCCCTTAGGAATGATGCGGGAGCGGATGCCCTAAGAGTGGGTGACGATGAAATCACCATCAGATCAAAACTTAAAAGAGCCTTGGATCAGGTCGTCGGAGCCCATGGAATGAACAACCACATGGGGTCGAAGGCCACTGCAGATATACCGTTAATGACCGAAGTTTTCCGATATCTAAAGGAAAATAACCTATTTTTTTTGGACAGTCTAACAAATTCCCAGTCCGTGGCCACCAGGCTCGGGCGGGAGATGAACTACACCGTAGGGGAGAGGGATGTGTTTCTAGATAATGAAAAAACCCAGGAGTTTATACTCCAGGCGATTGAAGAAGGGAAAAAAACCGCTGATCAGAAAGGTCATGCGGTGATGATAGGCCATGTTTGGACTTCGGAACTTGCGGAAGTCCTGACAGAAATCTATCCCCAACTTTTGGATGAAGGTTATACTTTGGACGACCTTCCCCATCTTTTTGCCCTCCCGGTGGATGATGATAGTACTGGGAATTGAAAGCTCCTGCGATGAATGTTCTCTGGCCTTGGTGGAAAATGGAAAAAAGATCCTCTCCCAGGTTATTGCCACTCAAATCAGTCACCATGAAAAGTACCAAGGGGTGGTGCCGGAACTGGCCTCTCGACTGCACACGGAGTGGATTCTTCCGGTTTTTAGGGAAACCTTGGAAATCACCGGTTTAAAGGCCGCCCAGATCGACGGGATTGCGGTGACCAATCGTCCTGGGCTTACTGGAAGTCTCCTGGTGGGCCTTTCCTTCGCCAAGGGCTTGGCTTTGGGCTGGAACAAGCCCTTGGTAGGTGTAGATCATATTCTCGCCCATCTTTACGCCCCTCAACTGGAATTTGATATTCCCTACCCCTTTCTCGGCCTCCTGGTCTCAGGAGGCCACAGCCTGATTGTTTTGGCCAAAGCCGTGGATGAGATGGAAGTCTTGGGGACAACCATGGACGATGCCATTGGTGAAGCCTTTGATAAAGTAGCAAAACACCTGGGTCTCGGTTACCCCGGTGGGCGGTACATCGATGAATTGGCCCAAAGTGGAGATCCCCTCACTTATTTATTCCCCAAACCCAACTTCCATGGTCGGGCTCGGCCCCTGGATGTTTCCTATTCGGGGTTAAAAACAGCCGTGGTCTATCAAAAAGAGAAGTTTCTCAGTTCCGGACATGCCCCGGGAACCTTGGCCGATCTGGCAGCAAGCTTTCAAAAAACCGCTGTGGATACTTTATTGGCCAAAATGAAAAAGGCTGTGAAAGTCACCGGAATTCAAACTGTAGTCGCCGGGGGGGGCGTCGCCGCCAACTCCTACCTTCGTAACACTTTAAAGGAATGGAAAGCAATTAAAACCTACTATCCTAATTTGGAACTCTGCGGTGACAATGGAGCCATGATCGCCGGTCTGGGATACCACCTCCTGCAAAAAGGTGAAAACCATGGTCTGGGTCTTATGGTGGAAAGCCGGGTGACAAGACCCCTGGGGGATGTGAGTCAGTTCTAAACCCAAGGTCCCTGAGGTCTTTACAGCCCTTCCTTTAGGGGCTATAGTGGCCTCAGTTCAAGCGTATTTCAACGGAAGGGGGTGTGAATCCCCCGTGATCGCGTCACTGTGATCGGAAATGCGGCTGCATAGGCCACTGGGTAACCGGGAAGGCGCAGCCGATGATATCCGTCAGCCAGGAGACGTTGGTATGCTGAAAACCATTTTAGACTTCGCGGAATGAGTCGGAATGGGCGAACCAAAGGTAAAAGAATACGCCTGCCGTTCTACCTGCCTTACTTCGTCGTACACCGAACTTCTTCTGCCCGCAAGGAGAAGAATATGTTTAACCGGTTAAGAAATTTTCTTACCATCCTTTTATTGTCCCTCACACTTCCCGTGATCTTTACCAGTTGTGACCTCGCCGGAGGTGGAGATCCCATTCAAAATGACCCCAGTATAGCCGTAAAGGGAACTTGGGAAATTCCCGGGGACTGGCCTGAAAAATGGATCATCACAGACACGACTATTGAATCCGTGGGGAATTACAAAGCTCAAATCGCCGAGTTTTCCAACGAGGGTTTAAATGGAGGAGATACGTCTTTGATTCCCTCCGGTACCACTCTGGGGCTGGGTTATGCCGTGATAAAATTCACCGAAGTTTCGGGAGCTTCCACCGGAACCCTCGGGAAGTATCAAATCTTCCGATGGGGGACCAACACCAGCGATTCCACCAAAAAAGACTATACCCAAGGGTATAAAAATGTGGGGGCCGCATGGCCTAACAATGTTAACCAAGTCTTCGACACTCCCTTGGAAGCCAAAAACGGGGCGACAAACGCTAGCGGACACTTTTCCTTCGCTTCCCTCGGTGCCGTAAAGCTATAAAATGTTAAAAATCAGGAGGCGAATGCCGGCAGGCCTTGGTTTTTCAAGAAAATAATGAAAAAAACATTACTAAAAAACATATTCCTGATAAACCTCATTTTTACTCTGGGATGTGAAAATGTCCTTACATCCCCAAACCCGGCCATCATCCCCTCCTCCCCCTACATCACCCAAGTTTTTGATTACCAATACGGGGTGGGCCAGCACGCCTCAAAGATACCTTCATCCCAAGAAATGAAAAATAATTTTTTGGGGACCGATCCTGGCTTTGTGTACCTGGGAGGATGGGGTGGATATATAGTTGCGGGTTTTGACCACGATG
>CAZUXL010000174.1:418-4679 GCA_964624355.1 uncultured Spirochaetales bacterium | reverse complement strand
ATCATGCGGATGTGCATTCCATCAGTGTGTTTTCTGAAAATTTAAAAAATCTACTCATGCAGCAGCCCATAAAAGGAACGAGAGTTTTAGGAATTGATCCCGGTCTTCGAACGGGAACCAAATGTGCCTCCATGGATGAAACAGGAAAATTCCTAGATTATTTTGTGGTGCAAAATCACAAGGAAACCGAAGCCAAGGCCCTGATCGCCAAGGCCGTGAAGGACCATAAAATCCAGCTCATCGCCATCGGAAATGGAACCGGCTCCACGGAGATTCAGGCGATTATCGGCTCCCTGATCACGGACTTTGGGATGGATGTGCCTTTTACCGTGGTGAGTGAAGATGGGGCCTCGGTCTACTCCGCCAGTGATACCGCCCGGGAAGAGTTTCCCGACCTGGATTTGACCATCCGGGGGGCCATTTCCATAGGGCGCCGGCTTCAGGATCCCCTGGCGGAACTGGTAAAGATTGACCCGAAATCCTTGGGCGTGGGGCTCTATCAGCACGACGTGAATCAGCGCCGCCTTACCGAATCCTTGGACACCGTGGTGGAGTCGGTGGTGAACCGGGTGGGGGTCAATCTGAATACCGCTTCCGTGAGCCTTTTGAAATATGTATCAGGGATAAACGCCACAGTTGCAAAGAAAATTGTGGCCTATCGGGACAAGGAAGGGAAAATATCCAGCCGGGAAGAATTGAAAAAAGTGGGGGGATTGGGTCCCAAATCCTTCGAGCAGTGTGCCGGATTCCTCAAAATTCCCGAGAGTAAGGATCCTTTGGATAATACTTGGGTACATCCTGAAAACTACGCTTTGGCCCGGGATATTTTCCATGAGGTGAGCTCCGGCAGTGGAATCAGTCTCGACCTCCGGGCTTCTTTGAAGACCAAGTACGGAGTGGGGGATACCACCATCAATGATTTGGTAGACGAAATTAAAAAACCAAACCGGGATCCCCGGGAAGACTTTCCCAAGCCCATTCTCCAGAAAGGGGTTTTAAAATTTGAAGATTTAAAAATCGGTCAAAAAGTCACCGGACAAGTGAAAAATGTGGTGGACTTCGGAGCCTTTGTGGATATCGGTCTGAAGGAAACCGGGCTTATTCACATCTCGGAGATGAGTGATAGTTTCGTTAAGGACGCCATGACCCAGCTGAAGGTGGGGGATGTGAAGGAATTTACCGTTTTGAACCTGGATGTGGACCGCCGTAGGATCGGTCTGAGTTTGAAAACTGGTACCCGGTCCCAGGGGGCTTCTGGTTCAACCCCGGTCCCCCAGGGGCACAATCCCAGCCCTCGGCCAGCCTCAACCGGCTACCAAGGATCAAAACCACCGCAAACCCAAGCCCCCAAGGGTCCTAAACCAAAAGAAGACGACGGTATGACTTACAATCCATTCGCCCAGGCCTTTGCGAAAAAGAAAGAAGGGAAGTGATCATGGCTCAGGATGTAGAATCGTTAAAATCCACTTTAGAGGCCTTAGGGCCTTTAACTCCAGGTCAGTCTCAGGATTTAAATCTTATCCTGACCCAGGTGGAAAGGTACGTACGCACAGCTTTTAGTTCCTCAAAATCTGAAAAGAAGGGACAGGATCTTACCGAACCCCTGGATGCAGCCTTAAAAACTGCCATCCTTATGTTAGAATCCATTGATACGATTAATACTGGCCTCGACGATGCTCTGGCCCTGGAACTTCGTAAGACCTATGAAAAGTATCTTGGAACTTTTAAGGTTTAAATTTGATTATTTCCGGTTCTGGCTCTCCACGCCGCCAGCCGGGGACTGGAGGTCACCACCGACAGCGGTTACTTCCCCCGGGAGTTTTATAGGATGCTGGTGGACCGGGATAGACTGATCACTAAGTGACTGCATTGTATAATTGTGTGTACATGTGCCGTACGTTGGTGTATATTATAAGTAGAGGTGATTATATGACCAAAACAAGTGCAACTCGCAGTGATCGCATTGAGTTACGTACAAAGCCGGAAATTAAATCCATTATTGAGCGCGCAGCCCAGCTCCGCCATACAACGATCTCCGCCTATCTTCTTGAATCCGGATTGCAAAAAGCTCAAGCAGATTTAAAAGAAACCGAAACCCTAATCTTACATGAAGAAGACCGAAATATGTTTTATTCCTTGATGAGTTCACCACCAGAACCAAACGAGGCATTGCGTTCACTCTTTCAAACTGGTGGAGCATGAACTGTAGCCTGGTAACTGTCAACAAACTCTTGGCCAAAGCCCCGTTTAACTGCGGATACCCGGAACTTAACCAATATTTACGACAGTATGCCGTCAAAAATGATCAGCTAGCCATTGGTAAGACCTTTGTAGCCCTAAGTGAAACTAAAGAAATCGTGGGCTATTTTACCGTTAGTACCGCCCAGATTGCCGCCGAAACCCTCCCAGATGTACTCAAGGCTAAACTACCACGCTACCCGGTACCCGCCTTCCGCATTGGCAAGCTGGCTGTTGATCTTAGATTTCAAGGTTACAAAGTTGGGCGCTGGCTTCTCACCAAGGCACTAGAAAAGGCGCTAGAGGTCTCTCAAAGTGTTGGTCTGTATGCAATTCTTGTCGATGCCATTGATGAAAAGGCCAAGAGTTTTTACGTTAAGTACGGGTTTGTTCCTTTAACAGAATACCCTCTCACCTTGTTTCTGCCTCTGGCTACAATCAAGGCTGCATTTAAGCAAGGGCAGCATAACGTTTAAAACATCATGCACCGTTAGTATCGTGGTCAGCGTTTATTTCCCCCGGGAGTTTTATAGGATGCTGGTGGACCGGGATAGGGGCTAGGTTTTGGGAAAGGCGGTGTCGGACTTTCTTAATATATTACCTTGATGTTATATTACATAGGCGTTATATTGGTAGATTAAGGGAAGTGAGCCAAATGGGAGGTTCTTAATGGGCGATTGGGCTCTTGAAAGCACCAGTGAATACCTTGATTGGTTCAAAGCTCAGACCTCTCCAGTACAGGAGGCTGTCAGGGCCTATGTGAACTGCTCCTTGAGAAAGGACCGTCCTTAGGCCGCCCTTACGTGGATACCCTTAAAGGGAGCAAGTACCCGAACCTGAAAGAACTTCGGGTCCAATCACAGGGGCGAAAGTACCGGATTGTCTTTATCTTTACCGGTAACCGAGTTTGTCTGCTCTTGATTGGCGATGTCAAAGGCGGGTCTGAGGACAAGCGGTTCTACGACAAATTGATTGCGAAAGCGGAAGCCTTGTACGAAGAAGTACAGGGTCCCGATAACAAATAGGAGGCCGAAAATGGCTATAGTCAAGGACGCGTTAACGGCTATGGAAAGCATGATGACTCCTGAGTCCATAGCCCGTTCCAAGGTGATCTACGAACGGGAATTGCTCATCCTCAAGCTCTCCGAACTGCGGGAACAGTACAAGGTCAAGCAGACCGACATCAAGGGATTCTCCCAACCGGCGATCTCCCGAATTGAGGGACGGACTGACATAAAACTCTCAACCCTGATAAAATACCTTACCCAGATGGACCTGGAAATGGAAATTAAAGTCCGGCCCCGGCATCCCAAGAAGGGAGTCCCTTCGGAAGTGATGCTCATCCATACGTGATAAAAGTGAAACAAACCACCCTAGCCGCTGCCATGAAGAAGTTCAACGGGTCGGATAAAACTTATGGAGCCGGATACGCCAACAGTTGGGCGGTACAGAAGACCCGGCTTCAGAAACTTACTGAATCTACGTTAGAGGACGTGACCCCGGAGATGAAAAAACAAGCCCAGGAAATTCTCGATCTGATGAAAAATGATGCCGCTGAGGGCTCCCAGGTGAAGGTCATGCTCAGCTGGGGAGCCAGGAATGAACTTTATGAGTTCACCCCACAATTCCTCAACGATGCGAAAGTTAAAGGTTCAGTTGATTTCGATCTCTTTAAAACCCCAGGAACTTACTATAACCTTAGGTAGGAAAATTATGGCAACACAAAAAAGAACTATCAAAGAATTTTATGAACTGGTAGTGAACAGATGTAAGCTTGACCAGGAAAGATTTCGTGCCGGTATTGAAGCCTTCGAGACAAATGAGTTCATGGTGATCATCGATGACTATTCCCAAGCAGTCCTAATTAGGGGTATGGCCCAGGTCCGGCAGGAATCCGCCTTCCAGGAAACGCTGAAGCTGTGGAGCTGGGATCACTTGTTGCAGGATCAGCTTATCCAGCAGTGGCCTACCCGTAATATTGAAGGTGACTATGGCAATCTTCGCCGATGGATGGGAGAAACAT
>CAZUXL010000174.1:0-408 GCA_964624355.1 uncultured Spirochaetales bacterium | reverse complement strand
AACTATATCAACCTCCTGGTCCTCTCCGGTCAGAAAGCCTGGGTCACCGATCTCCTGGCCCTCCTGGAAACCCGGGTCAGCTGGAAGGAACTATCACCAAAACAACACTTGTACTTAGATGTGTTTTTACCATTTTACCTGGTGGGAGTCCCCCAGCGGGCCAGGGACTGCTTTCCCGCCTTTGAATTTGCTGTAAAGAAGAATAAAAACGACATTGATATGCAAATGGAGCGCAACTATCTAGAGGGCTACGAGGCAGTGGAGCGGGGGGACCTCCCCGAGCTGGAAACCTGCCTAGTCCAGGCTCAGGTCTTCCTCAAACAGTACCGCCGTAAGTCCCTTGGTGCAGATCTCCGAGGTGCCGGGGAATACAACGACCTGGTCCTGGATATGGACGGCCTGGTCTTG
>CAZUXL010000173.1:2347-4764 GCA_964624355.1 uncultured Spirochaetales bacterium | reverse complement strand
AAGATTTAGTAAGTCATAAAGTTAAACAGTTTGTTAAAAGTCTCAATTTTTCAAAAGAAAGAAATATTTTAATCTTTGCTTTAAAACTACAAAAATTTCTGATGAATAATTACACCTATGAGTTAAAAAATCCTGAAGGAGAGGGCCCCCCCTTGGATCGATTTCTTTTGGGGGAAAAGAAAGGCTATTCCTTACATTTTGCCACCGCAGGAGTCATGATTCTCCGATTAAAAGGAATTCCATCAAGGATCGTTAGGGGTTATGCTCTGCTCACAGATTCCCAGGGGCAAGGAAAAATTACAACCATGAATGCCCATGACTGGGTAGAATTTTATATGGAAAAAATTGGATGGCTTACCCTGGAAGTGTGTCCTCCTTTTATTGATAAATCCTGGGAGACCCCGAGTTCCACAGAAAAATACGAAAGCCAGAGAACCCGGGATCAAATATCCCTCATCACGGGGAAAACGATAAATACAGCGCCAGTTTCAGACTTGGGTGTCTGGGTATGGGCTTCGAGCCTTGGACTTGTGGTGAGTCTTTTCTTGGGTATTTTTCTGTTAAGCTCTTTAAAAAATCTAAAAGACAAACCAGAAAAAGTACCAGCAGAATTAGGAACTTTGCCTAGATCTCTTCAAAAACTTTTAATATTTTCTCTGAAAAGAAATTTCCCCGATCCCTCGAAGGAGGGGTGGGAGGTTTGGATTTCCCGTTGGGGATTCTATAAACCCTGGCTAACCCTTAGATTAAGTAAAATTTTACTTCCAGGACTTTTTTCTAACCCCGGATTCACCCTTCGGGATGGGAAATTTTTCAAGCTATTAAAATCAAAGCTCAGGTAGTCCCCTTTATCGACTTAGTAGGAATTGATAGCGGTACATCATCCCTGGGGAATTTCCAAAGGAATAAACCCCATATTTTAAGGGACTGGTGATGATCACCGCCAGTCGCAGCCTTTGGTCTCTGGTAAGGTTATAAAAGGACTTCTTGTAATGATAGTAGGAAGCAGCGCCAATTCCGAATATTCCCGGACCAAACTCAATCTGATTCATATAAAGCTCTAAGATCCTGTCTTTTGGAACCAGGAGCTCCAGCTCAAGGGTGACTATGGCCTCTAGATATTTTCGAAAGAGATTTTTATGGGGTGTTAAAAAAAGATTTCTGGACAATTGCTGGGAAATAGTGCTTCCACCGGCATAATACCTTCCAGTTTTTTTATTAATTTCCATAGCCCTGGAAATCCCTTCCATATCAAAACCTTGGTGCTTATAAAACTGATGATCTTCCAAGATGATAAAAGCATCTTTTAGACTTTTAGGAATCTCATTTCTGGGAATAAATAGGGTTCGCTGGTTGTGAACCCCGTTTAAGGTTCTCCAAATCATGAATCCAGTAGCACCAGGATTGACCCAATTAAAGATAAATACACACAAGGAGGTGGATAAAATAAAGATAAGGTGGAGAAAAAGTACGCCTTTTACAATATGAAATATTGTCGGCTTAATATGGCTATAGAGTAAAAAACTAATCAGTTTGAAAGTCATTTTATCCTGGGATTAGGGGTAAATCTGGGGCAGGTATTTCCGGTACTCATCTGAATCTCCCAGGAGGGTATTCGACGAGACCGAATATTCCAATCCCGACAGCCGTGGGGAAGGGATGGATCATAGGTCAGAAAATAATAAAGGCATTTTAAGCAATTCTGGGCTTTTGGGGGATAATATGCAGGATCACTCATGTTCACTCCAGAGTATCAAATTTCAAAAAAATATTCAAAGCCTTCCCTGGAAATTGATTTTTATCTTATATTAAATGATACATGAAATTGACCTTATTTTTTTGTTCAATCTTTTTTTTAGTGGCTCCCAGTGTATTTACCTTCACGGGACCCCCGGTGCTCTTCTCCCAAGGACAAACCTTTCCTCCTTTTGCTGGGCTTCCCCCCTTTGCCCACGAGGAAGCTAGGGTTTTAAAGGAGAATACGCAAATATTCCAATCCACCAGTCTATGGTTCAATACCTATAGAAACGATATGGGGAGGATTTTCCCCGGAACTATGGTTATCATGGATACGGAAGGCCTTAATTCCACCCTGGAGTGGAAGTACGGACTTTCGCATAAAATGGAAATGTCCTTACAGTTGCAGGGATTGGTTCTATTTCCAGGGGTATTGGACACCACTCTTTCTGGCTTTCATCAACTTTTTGGTTTTCCTAACCAGTCACGGGAAACAGCTAGATCCAACGCTCTTAATCTGTCTATCTATAAAAACAATCAAGAAATCCTTTGGAAGGACACTTCCGTGGGAAGTTTGACCCAATGGTCCGCGGGGCTTAAATATGAATTTCCCCAATTATTCCCTGGTGAGGGTGTATTCAGTACCAAATTGGTCTACAAAGGTCCTTTACCCTCCAATT
>CAZUXL010000173.1:0-2247 GCA_964624355.1 uncultured Spirochaetales bacterium | reverse complement strand
ATAGGCGACTCCGTTTATGTGGAAGTAGCCTTGGTGGAGGAATTTCTTACCTATGGAACCCTGGAAGTGGGCTTTTATACAGGAATTATGTGGTTATGGTAGGGGAAATCCTCCTAGGAGTCTTTCTCCTATTATCTTTCTTGGTAGTATTAACCACCCAGCGTCTGATTCTACGAAAAATTAGAATGTTAATCCTGGATTTCCCCCGATTGGACCATGATAAAGTCTTGAATACGAGAAAAGAACAGTCTGCGGTTCCCCAGGGTTTTGAGACATGGAATTGGAAAACTGAAGAGGTACATAGTCCCTGGCGTGGTCCCATGACCCTGGAGTGGACCTCGGGGGAAATCCCCGAAAGGACCGCTATTTTTGTACATGGCACTGCCACAAACCGTTTCTCCATGATTCGTTACATGAGGCCTTACAAAGACTTAGGATTCAATCTAGTTTTCTACGATCATCCTGGGCATGGTCTTCACCAGGATCCCCCTCCCAGTTATGGGTGGTATGAAAAGGGGGAATTGGATTTTGTGGTGGACCGCGTACGGGAACATTTTCCCCAGACCAACCTTTGGGTTTTCCATGGAGAGAGCCTGGGGTCTGGGGTCATTATGGATTATTTGGGTGCCTATCCCCCCAATAAAAAAGAAAACAGATTGGGTGTTTTGGACTGTGGCTATACAGACTTCTCCCAATTAATAAATCATCATTTGAAAAGATGGGGACTTCCTGGAATAATTCGAAAATGGGCTCTTAAAAAAACTAGAAAACTGCTTTTACGTAGAAGTTTAGCCCCTTTAGAATCCCTTACTCCGGGAAAATCAGTCCAGAATACCTGCGAGCCACTCTTACTCATCCATGGGCTGGAAGATATTCGAGTTCCATTTTTCATGAGCCAAAATCTATATGATTCCAGGAAAAATATTGCTTACACCGAATTGCATTTGGTACCGGGAGCTCGACATTGTAGCAGTTGGCTGATGGATCCTCAGTTATATGATAAGTGGGTTAGGGATTTTATCTTATCACAAGGGAGTAAAAATGTTGGAAATTGAATTAAAAGTGAAGATCTCAGATTTTGAAGCCATGAGAGCTCTTTTAAAAACCTGGGGGAATGAAAAACTCTTTGAAAAAAAGGATCTCTACTTCGGGCTTCCGCCAAAGGATAATTCCCCAGGTTTCACTCTTTTTCGGCTTCGCAAAGAAAATACTCAGTGGATAGTTACATCGAAGAAAAAATCCATAACCGACGGAATTGAGGTAAGTTTTGAACGGGAGTTTATTATAAATGACTCCTTGGAATTTCAAAACTTTGCCCAAGACCTAGGCTTTATTCCCTTTATAAAAAAAGAAAAATTGGGGTATTCCTATACAAAAGACAACGTAAAAGCCGAACTAAGCAGGGTAACCGGTTTAGGCTCTTATTTAGAACTGGAGTTCTTGGCCCCTGAGACATGTACAGAGGAGGAGATTGTTCTCTATCGAAATAAACTTTTGGATTTATTACCTGAATTAGGACTTTCAAAAGGGGATATAGAACCTCGACCCTACACAAAGATGCTTCAGGAAAAAGGTTTAGGAAGCGTCTAATTTCGTAGATGAATGGCGTAATTGAAAGGGTACTTCATGAAAAAGAAAATAATCATCATTGGTGCCGGCTACTCAGGACTTTCTTTGGCAGCTCTTTTAGCCTCCAAAGGACATAAAGTGCACGTACTGGAAAAGAATCCTGAGATCGGTGGTCGAGCCCGGCGTTGGAAAGAAAAAGGTTACAGCTTTGATATGGGCCCCTCTTGGTACCTTATGCCGGAAGTTTTTGAAAATTACTTTGCCAAGATGGGGAAAGAACTTACCAAATATTATACGGTCGACCGTTTGGCCAATTATTATAAAGTATTTTTTGAAGGTCAGAAAGAAATAATTATCACCAGTGATCTGGAAAAAACCAAGGCTCTTTTCGATACTTTTGAAGAGGGCGGCGGAAAAAAACTGGATGCCTACATGGAAAAAGCCCAATACAAGTATAAAACCGCCATGTCTCAATTTCTCTACAAAGAGTACAAGTCTATCTTCAGCTTTTTTAACTGGAAGATCATGACCGAGGGCTTAAAACTTAATATATTTTCTAGTTTGGATGGGTTTGTGAGAAAGTTTTTTACTGACACTCGTGCCAGACAGCTTTTGGAGTACGCCATGGTATTTTTAGGAGCAAGTCCTGATAATGCACCCGCCTTATATTCCATTATG
>CAZUXL010000172.1:0-4820 GCA_964624355.1 uncultured Spirochaetales bacterium | reverse complement strand
GAGGGCTTTGTTTCTGTCGGGTACTAAGGAAACAAATTTCGAAGATGGGCTGTATGATAAACATCATGGGCACCTGCTCCCAGAATGTAACCCACCAGGTTGAAGGATCCCCCTGATGGGGTGAATGGAAACCTGTCTTCCGCCATTTCCTGGACAGCGTCCACGAGAAGCCGGTGGTTCTCTTCGAGGAAGTCCAAGTCTGCAAGCCAAGATTCAAAAGATCTCTCAAGGGGAATTTTTGGAAAATCCTCCGGATGCCTGTCAAAGCTCCCACAGTCCGGGTCAAGTTTCAGTAATACCTGGTGTTTCCAATAAGCACAGTGAAGAAGTATTCCCCAAGCAGAGTAACCTTCGGAATTGTTTAAGGAAATTTTAGGAAATGGTAAGCTCTTCAATGTAGGGAATAACGCCTCCCCATGCCAGGCAGGACCGTAAAAGACCGAGTTTAAATGGTGGATAAGGTTGGCTTTTTCAGACATATAGGGGTTCCTCCTGATCAAGGCCATTCTTCCAATGAGAGCGGCCGGAGATCATTTGAAGCAGTAACAGTGTTAGAACCTATGCCTTCTATGTCTCTTGCCTGGGAAACTGTCAAATCCCTGGTTTCCAGATATTTCTGCTTCGGTTGATTTTGAGAAATTCCACCAGGGGTAGGTAGCTCTCTTCGGTTTCCAGGACATCGGCTTTATCCCGGATCGAATGGGGATTTTTTCCGGCGTTCAAATTCTGGATGTATTCATTTTCCACAAAATCCAGGTCCAAAAGGGGTTTCAATTCTTCCAGGGTATCAGGACCGGGGCGGTCCTCCATTTTTATTTGTGAAAGATCCAGTCTTTGGATGATGGGGAAGTCAATGTTTAAACCCTGTCCCTCCTGTTCCAGGCTCACCTGGACCCATCGGATCAATACTTTCCCGGTTTTCCCCATGGTCCCTTCCTTGATTCTCCATATCCCCGTGTAAGCTCGGCCTGTGTCCAAATGGAATACCTGGTCTCCACTTTTGGTCTTCGTCAAAGTAAGGGTGCTGCCACCCAAGGTCAGCGTTCTTTGATGATAGGGCATTCTCCAAACCACCAGGAGAATGAGAATGGGAAAGCCGATGAAACCTAGGGCTATGTACCAGCCGTTTTGCTGGGACTCCGGCAAGGGGAGAAGATAGAAGATTAAAGCTCCCAGGGGTACGAAAAGCAGGATTAGAGTCAGGATTATCCAACTCGGGCCAAAACGGGTCATCACTTTCATTCTAAAGCCCTAAGGATTCGTCAGCTTTTTGATCAGTGAGGTCATGAGTACCGGTGTACTGTATTGGGACGCCAGACCTGAAGCGCTGAGTTGCCCAGTCCAGATCACTTCCCCCGTTTGAACGGAGATAAGTTCACCTAAAAGATAAACCCAGCGGATATCCGAGGCGTTATTTTGGCTTTCAATCAGCTCAAAAACGCTGGGAACCTTGAGAATCTGGGGAGCTTTGATATCGGGTAAGATCTTTCTTGTGGGAATGGGGATCACCGCATTTTTGGCCCGATTACTGTTGTACTCACTGGCATTTCGGATGAAGGATTCAAATTCTCCCCCGTAAACTTTTTGATCCGCTTGATAGTCCTCCACTAAAGTTTTCTGTTCGAGAGCCTTTAAATTATAGGTCTCCACGGCTGTTTTATAGGCTTCGTATTCACCCTGATCAATGGTGCGGGGCAGCTTACTATTTCCGATTCCTGCATCGTAGCGGAAAAGCCTGAGGTAGTAGTCGGCCTTGAGGCTGGAGTACTGGAGAAGTTCATTGGCCCAGAGGGAGGTGGGATCCTGGAGGGAAACGGTCAAACCCGCATTATTCTGCCAATCCATATCCCGGGAGGCATCTTTTTGGATTAATGCCTGATCGGTTTCAATGACCCTACTTTTCTCGGTTTGAGTGGCGGGCTGTTTGCGCATAACCAACTGGGGGATTTGGACGATGCCCGCGTCTTTGACCCTGAATCCCGCACTGAGGAAAGCTTGAATTAAGGAAAAACGGTTGATGTTTTCATCTTCTACTTCGGTTCCCTCGGTTTTCATCACCCCTGCAGGGATGGAAAGCACCATCATATCCCCCAGTTTTACAGGAAATTTCGCGGGGGTCCCTTGAACGCTGATCAAATCGGCGAGTTTTGATTGGGGAGTTGTGGGGATTTCCAATTTTTCCAACAGAGGTATTTTGGGGGATTCGGGTGAAAGAGGGAGGGGGAGATCTGGAGCCGTGGTGGCACAGGCAGCAAAGAATAATCCGCTCACTAGTAAGGTGAGATTTAAAAAAGTACTTATTTTTGCCATTTATTGTTTTTCTCTTTTAATAATGGAGATTTATACTCTTTGAAGGTGTTTTTACTTTAGAACCACCCATGGGAACTGTCAATCCATTTTATTTAATTTGTAAATGGCGAAACTCAAAATCCCAATGAGCACTAGGACAACCGGGCCGAGGATTTCCAACGAAGTACGGGCCATAAACCACCCCAGGAGACCGGGAAAAATGGCGGCGCCCAAGTACGCTGCCCCCACTTGGCGTCCCATAACCACCGGCGAAGCCTCGGAAGTAAACCTCCGGGGAGTTTCATGCATAAGACAGGGATAAATGGGGGCAAAACCCAGACCCAGGAGTATCAATCCCGCCAGATTGAAATAAATCGAACCGGGAAATATAAGCAGGAGGGCACCCAGGAGACTCACTCCCAAACCCAAGGATATGAGATTCCGGTTCCCCCAGCGGTTCACCACCAATCCCACGAGCATTCTCCCCCCCATGATCGATCCATAGTAGGTGGCAATCCATACCCCTGAAAGGGCGGGGACCAGACCTCGGGATTCCACCAATAAGGAGTTTGACCACAGACCCACGGAAAACTCTGCCGTGACATACAGGGCATAGATTCCCGTGGACAGCCAGGTAGCCCAGGATTTTAGGGGAATCCTTCCCTCGGGATCCTTGGGGTCCCCTAGGCTTTCGGATCGATGACGGTTCCTTTTCCATAGGGGGAGTGTGGCCAAAAGAACTAAAGCCAGAACTAATTGAGCCAGGGCAATCCATTGGTACCCCCCCCGCCAGGTGGTGTTGACCAGGGCGGCGGTCATAACCAGAGGTCCCACTGTGGCTCCCACACCCCAGAAGGAATGCAACCAGTTCATGTGACGACCACTGTAGTGCCGGGCTACATAGGAATTTAAACTGGAATCCACCCCCCCAGCCCCGAGGCCCAAAGGAATGGCTGCGGCCAAAAGCCAGATAAAATTACTGGATCCGGAAATTACCCACAGCGCCCCTGCAGTAGCCAAGGTACTTACCACCACCAAGGGGCCTGTTCCCATTTTACGGGTCAGGGGACCGCTGGCAAAGCTGGAAAGGGCCGAAAGCAATGTAAGAAGGAGGGTTAAAAGACCCAAAGCTTCCAAGGGCAGGCTTAGGTTGCTCCTCATGGTCGGCCAGGCCACTCCTAACATACTGTCCGGGAGACCTAAAGCGATGAAAGCCAGGTAAATCATGGCTAAAAGGAGGTAGGAGGGGGATTTCATTTATCCACTATGCCATGATTTTTAAGAGGAATCAATTATCTTCATTTCATCCCGAGGGGGGAATTCTTCTAAAATATGCTTCTAAAATACACTTCCTAAATCGCTTGGGTTCGTGTAACATTTTGATTCACGAGGTAATTTAATGAAAATATTTGCAGTGGGAACCTTTCTAGGACTCATTTTTTCCCTGGGAATCTCGTCCCAAACCATAATTCCACCTGCACTGGAACCACTAAAGAAGATTTTAACGTCCTTGCCGGAAGAATCAGTCTTGAAAGAGTTCGATTTCGATCGCACCCAACCGTTTTCACCTGTGGTAAAAATTCTCTCCCCCAATACTCTTGAAGTCTACGTCAACCGGGACCTGATCTGTGAAGAAGTGAGCTTCACGAGCCCTTGGGGGGATAGAATCAAGGGCTATGTTTTTAAACTTAAGGATCTGCAACTACCGGCTCCCGGTGTTTTGGCCTTGTCTGGAAGTCCCGGTAAAGCTTTGGCGGCCAATAGTTTTGCCGGACAGCTCGCCCGCAAAGGACTGATCGTCATGACCATGGATGCTTTAACTTCCCGGGTGGATGGAAGTAAGTTTAACACTCCTGAGTTGGGACACCAATTAATCCTGGGTCAAATAAAGGATTTCCGCCGTGGTTTGGATTATCTTCGAAGCCGTCCGGAGGTGGATCCCCAGCGCATGGGTGTTACTGGGAACAGTCTGGGTGGAATCTTTGGTTCGGGGCTCCTTGGGTTGGAACCAAATATTAAAGCCTTTCTTTTCCAAATTTCCATGGCTGGCATCAGCCTGAGAGACGGGATGACGAATGGGGAAATTCCCCCGGAAATCTCTTCGATTGATCCACTGCGTCTCACACAAGTTCCCCACACGGCTCCTGTGCTTTGGCAAAACCAAAAAAGCGACCAAGCGATCCCCAAGCAGTTTAGCACCCTTTCCTTCGAACTCTCCGGCGGACCAAAGGAACAGCGGTGGTACGAAGGAACCCATAGTACCAATCCTATCATGGATGCAGAGGGTGTTTCGTGGTTAGTGGAGAAGTTGGTAAAATAAACCCACCTTGGGACAGGTTAGTAAGTATCCCCCTTGGTTTGGTAGGGGGGAGAACTAATACGTCAACCTGCTAAAAAATTAGCTTGACACCCGGATGAACCCGAGGCTAACATGAACCTATGAAACCACTGGTCTTTACTTTTTTATGCTTCACCTTCCTTTTCCCCTCCCTTCTAACCGCCTCGGGGAAGACCGAGTTCACTCCCCAAAG
>CAZUXL010000171.1:0-4870 GCA_964624355.1 uncultured Spirochaetales bacterium | reverse complement strand
TTTCCTGATAAGGATTTGATCATATCCTTCCCACTTCACTACCTTTCAAGAGCCGATGGAAGCTGGTCTGGTGGGCTGGGAATGAGGATCGGTTTTGCATGGGAGAATTTTAATTGAACCGTAAATTTCTACCCATGGTTTTATGTTCGATATTTCTTTGCTTTAATATTTTAGGATGCAATCTTTTTGCCCCAAACCAGACCACAGGAGGATACGCTTTGGTGGTGATTGGGAGTAAATACCCATTACTTCCGGGTAATAATCTTCGAGGAACGGCCATGGATGGGATGGAAATGGCAGTCCTGCTAAAAAACCAGGGTTATGACGTTACATATTTGGTGGATGACGGCATCCTTACCGACTACATCACAGACACCACCTCACCCAAGATTTCCGCACATATTGAAAACTATAAAAGTTCAACCTTTTTAAAACAATTTTCGCCCCCCTTTCAGCCGGCTACAAATTCCCAGATTAAGACTGAACTTGCGAACATTAGGGGAAAAATAAAACCTGAAGATACTTTTATATTTTACTACGCTGGACATTCAGGCCCCTCCATCGATTTTGATATTCCGGGACTTGAAGATGGTTTCTCAAATCCTGATACCGAAATACTCCAGTTGCCTAACTACAATCGTTTCAATAACATTGATACCTATGTGAGTGATGATTTTTTAGCCTTAGAGATGAATAAATTCCCATCGGAAACTCCAAAGGTGGTAATTTTAGATAGCTGTTATTCAGGTGGCTTCATAGGCCAAGATGGAACACAACCTTTAACTGGCCATACCGAAGATCCCAGAAGCCAAATCATTCCTAATTCATGGACCGGTCTGTTTAATAAAAGCGATATTATTCCCAGTCTAGGTATAGTATTGTCCGCCGCTCCTGAAGGATTAGAGAGTCGAGGGGATGGAGATGGTGGTGATGCTAATCTAAACTACGACCTTTTCCATGGTTTCTTTACCTACACTCTTTTGGAGGGTGTTTCTAATGGTAAAGCTGATACTAACAGAGATGGGTACATCAGTGTTTCGGAAATCTACAACTATAGTAGATTTACCATTGGACGCTGGAGTGTTGTAGATTACCGACCCCGGATTTCCGGAGGTCCGTACGACATTATTCTTTTTAAGTCTCCATAATTGTGCTTGCCAGAGTTGCAATTAAGAATTATTCTTAGGCCATGAATAGCAACCCACTGCTTGACGGCCTGGCGCAGACCAGGGAACCGGGGGCTTTTGCCCTGGTGATTTTTGGTGCCACCGGCGATTTGACCAAGCGAAAACTCATTCCTGGCCTTTTCAGCCTCTTCCTCAAGGGGATTATTTCCCAGTTTAAGATCATAGGTTTTGCCCGGCGCCCCTGGACCCATGAATCCTTCCAAGAAGAAGGAAGGAAAATGTTGAATACCTCCCATTTCCGCCAGGTACCCCAGGGACAAAAAGAAGCCTTCATCCAAAAATTGGCCTATATTTCTTCCACCTTTGACGGGGAAGAGGGTTACAAACAATTGGAGGCCGCCTGTGAGGGGTATAATGGGAGAATTTACTATCTTTCCACCCCCCCCGACGAGTACCCGGCCATCATCGACAACCTGGGCAAAGTCGGAGCGGCTCACTTTCCCCAGGGGGGCTACTCCCGGATCATCGTGGAGAAACCCTTTGGCCGGGATTTGGCCACGGCGAAGGCCCTGAATGCCCAACTTTCGGTTTACTTTTCCGAAGATCAAATTTATCGCATCGACCATTATTTGGGAAAAGAAACGGTACAAAATGTCATGGTTCTGCGCTTTGGCAATGGAATTTTCGAACCCCTATGGAATTCCCAGCATATAGATCACATTCAGATCACCGTGGCTGAATCCCTGGGGGTGGGAAGCCGGGGAAATTACTACGAGAAATCCGGCGCCCTGAGGGATATGGTTCAAAACCATATTTTCCAATTTTTGTGCCTCTTGACCATGGAACCACCCTCGGATCTGTCCCCGGATTCCATAAGAAATGAGAAAGTAAAAGTTCTGAAAAGTCTGAGGCCCATTACCCATAAAGAAGTGAAGGAATACACGGTTCGAGGGCAGTATACAAAAGGTTATGTGGATAATAAAGAAATGCCCGGTTACAAGGAAGAGGTCGGGGTTTCCCCGGATTCCCACACGGAAACCTTTGTGGCTTTGAAAGTTTTTATCGACAACTGGCGCTGGGCGGGGGTGCCTATTTTCATTCGGTCGGCCAAGGGGTTGACCAGGAAGCTCAGCGAAGCGGCCATCGTGTTTAAAGATCCCCCCCATCAGGTATTTAAAACCCGTCCTGATGAACTGGGACACAACAGTCTCGTCATCCACATTCAGCCGGAAGAGGGAATTACATTTACCGTGAATGCCAAAATACCCGGTTATACGACTCAAGTTCGTCCGGTAAACATGGACTTCGCCTACGGCAATGCCTTTGGCGAACACACTCCCGAGGCCTACGAAAGACTTTTACTGGACTGTATGGTGGGGGATTCCACCCTGTATACAAGAAAAGACGAAATTGAGGCCAGCTGGACCTATATAACCCGTATTCTTCAAGGATGGCAGGCAGATCCTGAGCCACCTCTCACCTATACCGCAGGGTCCTCGGGTCCTGAAGGGGCTAAAAAACTTATGGCTGGTACCAGTCGAAAATGGAGAAAGTTATGAGTTTAATTTTTAGTGTGGATGAGATTGAGCACCAGCTCAGGGTTTACCAACAGGACATAAGTCCCAATGAAGCCCGAACCAGTCTTTTTAACCTGGTGGTGATCACCCTGGAAAAGGACACGGATTCCCTCACCGAGGCGGTGAATGAACTCATGGGCAAACGCCCTTGCCGGGTGATCATCATTAAAACCGGCGGAATGAAAGAATCCAGTATCCACGTCAGTGCCCGGTGTGTGGAGGATTCGGAGAAAAAACAGGTTTGCATACAAGAAATCATCATTACCTCCGGAATCGACGGTGGGGGAAAGCTTCCTTCGACCTGGGGACCTCTGTTGATCACCGGTCTGCCCACCTTTTTGTGGTGGAGAGACCAACTTCCGGTCTCAGCCCAAAGCCTTCTTGGTCTCTATGAAGACCATGTGGATCGAATTTTAGTAGACAGCAGGTACGGTGGACACTGCCAGGATTTTTTCCATTCCTATAAATCCCAGCCGAATCCCCTTCCCCTGGCCGATTTTGCCTGGGCACGACTGCATCCTTTGATGAAACTGACCGCAGGTATATTCAATCCCCTGGAACTAAGACCTCAGCTTCATCATCTTTCAGAAATTGAACTTCAAGGGGGAACTTCTGCGGAATCCCTGCTCTATCTCCTGTGGATTTCTGGGAAAATGGAGTGGTTAGGAGAATTTAGTAATTCCCATGAAACCTGGAAGGGGAAAAACACCCACGGAGAAACAGTGGAATATAAACATTCCATCACCGGTGAATTGGAAGAGGATTTTGTTATCCGTTTTAAGACTTCCAGTGGAGAAGATTTTTCCATCACTTCAAAACAAGAAGGCTACGCCGTGTGTGCCCCGGGTAAACTTCCCTCCTACACCGCCGTATTTCATATTCCCAGTCTCGGGGAAACCTTGATAAAGGAAGTGGATCATTACGGTTCGGACCGAGTATTTTTGGAATCCATAAGGGTTTTATAAAACCCCCCCCGAAAGGGGGGGGCTTTTGGGGAAATTGGTTATTTACCTAAGGTCTGTACGATGCGTTCAAGAACTTTTATCCGGTCCAGGGGTTTAACGATGTAATTTTTAGCCCCTTTTACCAAGGCTGTTTTGACCAAATCCTGCTTTCCTAAAGCTGAAATCATGATGACCGTGGCGTTTTTATCAAATTCTATGATTTTTTCCAAGGCGGTCACCCCATCCATCTTGGGCATGGTAATATCCATGGTCACCAAATCCACGTTGGGGTAGAGTTCCTTGTATTTTTCTAGCCCTTCCAAACCATCCGCAGCGGTACCCACGATTTCAAACCCCTCGGAGGTAAGAATCTGCCCTATTTGTTTACTCACAAACATGGAATCATCCACCACCAACACTCTAAACGCAGTACCATCATCTTTTATTCCATCGGGCTCTTTAGAATTGATGTTAGGAAAATCACCTTTTGTTTTCATACCTTCTCCTGGTCGGATGAGATCCATCAGAACCGTCTTCTTATACTTTATATAATGAAGCCTTACCTTGCAAGGGTTTTTTAGAAGAGTTGATTAATTCTTACAAGACCGATATTCTGAAAATCCTCAGGAGAATAAAAATGAAAAAAAATCAATTTAAAAAAATTCTGAAAGTCGGTGATAAGCAATATAATTATTATGATATTGGAGAAATTGGAATAGAGAAAGTGAAACAACTCCCCTTCTCTCTCCGTATCCTTTTAGAGAACCTGGTGAGAAAATGGGATGATCAACTGATTCATTTCAAAGATGTGGAAGAGCTGGCCTCCGGTCGTGATAGAACCTCAGAATTGTATGAAATTCCCTTTTTTCCATCCCGGGTTCTGATGCAGGATTTTACCGGCGTCCCTGCGGTGGTGGACTTGGCGGCCATGAGGGATGCGGTGGCAGCCCAGGGGTCGGATCCGACTTTGATTAATCCCTTGGTGCCGGTGGATCTGGTCATCGACCACTCTGTACAAATCGATTTTTTTGGTCGTCATGATGCCCTGAAACTCAATGTGGAAAAAGAATACGAACGGAATAAAGAAAGGTATTCTTTGCTAAAATGGGCTCAAAAAGCCTTCAATAACTTTAGGGTTGTTCCACCCAATTCGGGTATTTGTCACCAGGTCAACTTGGAATTTCTAGGAAAAGTGGTCATGGAAAATCCCGACACCCCCGGC
>CAZUXL010000170.1:0-4958 GCA_964624355.1 uncultured Spirochaetales bacterium | reverse complement strand
CTGGCCTCTAGTCCGGCTTGGGACCAAGCCAGGCCCCCCTCCAGACCCAGGGCGGTGAGCCCTCCCATGTCCAGGACCAAGGAGTCAATACCGTCATCAGAGACCAGGACATTAGCCCCTTTTCCCAAAATAACGGGATGAATTCCCTCGAAACTTAGCTCTTTCCAAATCACCCTGGCTTCTTCCAAACTCTGAGGGGAAAAAACCCATAGGGCTTTACCTCCTGTTTTGAAGGTAGTTCTTTCCCCGAGGGGGACTTGAGACTGGAGGCGGTGATAAAGGTTGCTTTTCTTGAAGATTTCTTCTATTTTATCCACTGTTGAATCATACCTATCCCCATGATTAAATTCTATCCCCGGGAGGATTTCATGTCCCTTAAGCTGTACAATACGGTTGATCGCCGGGTGGTGGACTTTATTCCCCTGGAAGCTGGCAAGGCCGGCCTCTACTGCTGCGGTCCCACAGTTTATAACTTCGCCCACATCGGTAACCTTCGGACTTATATTTTTGAGGATCTCCTCCATAGGACTCTGGAGCTGGCGGGGTTCAAAGTAAAACATGTGATGAATGTCACAGATGTGGGGCATTTGACCTCCGACGGGGACGAGGGAGAGGATAAAATGATCAAAGCCTCCCGGGAAAAAGGGATGACCCCCTGGGATATCGCGGCTTTTTTCACCGAGGCTTTTTTTCAAGATTGCCAGGAACTAAATATTCTAACTCCCCAGGTGGTGTGCAAAGCCACAGATCATGTGGGGGAAATGATTGGACTGATTTCCCGGTTGGAAAGTGCCGGACTTACTTATACTGCCGGTGGAAATGTGTATTTTGATACGGGCAGATTTCCAAATTATGGAAAGATGGCCCTTTTGGATAAACAAGACCAAACCCTGCAATTTGCCCGGGTCGCCGGAGATGAGAATAAAAAAAATCCCAAGGATTTCGCCCTCTGGTTTACCAAAGGGAAGTTTGAAGACCAAGCTATGGTTTGGGATTCACCCTGGGGCAAGGGTTATCCCGGGTGGCATATCGAGTGCTCCGCCATGAGCATAAAATATTTGGGTGAGCACTTTGACATCCACTGCGGCGGTGTGGATCACATACCCGTGCATCATACCAATGAAATCGCCCAGTCCGAGGGGGCATTGGGACACAAGTGGGTCAACTATTGGCTTCATGCGGAATTTCTCCTGCTCCAAAAGGAAAAAATGTCCAAGTCCTCCGGTTCCTTTTTGACACTTAAGGCCCTACGTGAGGAAGGGTATGACTCCTTGGATTACCGGTATTTTTGTTTAGGTGGGCATTATCGAACCCAGCTGGTTTTTAGCTTTGAAGCCCTGGATGCCGCCCGGAGTGCCCGGAAATCCCTCTGTGAAAAAGTTCTCCAGTATAAGGCAGAAACCGGGGGAGTTTTGCCGGATACGATCTCCCCCCTGGCCCAAAAATACTCCCAGGAATTTGAGGGAGCTTTGTTCAACGATTTGAACCTTCCCCAAGCCTTGGCTAAACTTTGGACCCTTATAAAAGATTCGGAAGTGAAACCTGAGGACAAATTGGTTGTTCTCTACCGTATGGACCAAGTCTTGGGACTTCAATTGGAATCCCTACAACCTAAAGTTTTGGAAATTCCCCAGGAAGTGACCGCCTTGGCCCAGCAAAGGCTCACCGCCCGGGAACAGAAAAATTGGGCTGAATCCGACAGACTCCGGGATGAGATTCTTTTGAAGGGATGGATAGTGGAAGACCTTAAACCCGGCTTTAAATTAAAACCAGCCTTGTAACCCAGGATATAGGAAATTGTTCTTATGATGAACGTCGGTAAAAATGAGTACTTTACCCAGGTCTTTGACGCCCATTACACCCTCCTCATGAGGGTGGTTTACCGGATTACCGGCAGGGAGGACGTGGCGGAGGAAATAGTTCAGGAAGCTTTTATTAAGTACTACGAACGGGTGGATATTCTTCCCCGGGACGAGGGGGTCAAATATTGGCTTCTTCGGGTGGTGAGGAATTTGGCCTTGAATTACGAAAAACGCCGGGGTCGAGAGCGGAAGGCCGTGGAGAAATTTTTCCACGAAACCAGGACCGTCAGTACCCATGAGGGGGAGTCCTCTCTTCTAAAACAGGTGGCGGTGGAGGAAGTTCAGGCCGCACTGTTAGAAGTTCCTTACAACTTGAGGATTGTGTTGATTTTAAAGGAATATGCAGGGTTTAATTATCAGGAAATTGCCCAGATGCTGGGAATAACCGAAGGTAATGTGAAGGTACGGGTTCACAGAGCCCGTACCCAGTTGGGGCAACATCTGAACAAGGGGGAAGTTTAATGAAGGACCGATCTATTCTTTCCGCACTTTATGATGGAGAAATCCACCCTCCCTTCCGTGACAGGTGTCAGGAAGTGGTGGCTGCATCCCAGCAGTTGGAAACCGAGTACAAGGAAATTGAGAGGATATCCACCCTCCTCGCCCACGGGAAAGAACCTGATTTTGAAGCGGGAAAAGCTAAGGCCTTACATACCCTTTTGACCAAAATCGAAGAACGGGAGCCCGTGAGATCTAAACCCCGAGGTTTATGGCTAAGCTGGCCCATGGCTGCCGCTGCGGCCCTTATTCTTACCACCGGAGCCTTGACGGCAGGGTGGGGCTTAAAATCCTCGGGTATGGAGTTAAGCTTTAACTCAAATTCTGCATTAAAAACACAAGACTATCTCGCCCAGGATCCCCAATCCTTGGAAGTACCGGAGATCCGGGTGTCGGTCCCGAGGAAATTTACCCTCCCTGACAACTCCCAAGGGCAACTTTTACTCTCTTCTTTTGAGGGAGGACAGTAGTTGCGTCGGTTTTTATTGACCCCAATTCTCCTATTCCTGGCCATGCATGGGTATTCCCAAGGGGTGATCCCGGAAATTTTGCCCATTCGGATACAGATTGAAACCAGGCTAGTAGCCATGGATCAGAAAGTGGATTGGTCCAATGTGGTGGACCAGCGGACTTTGAATGGAAAACCGGTGATCGTAAGGATAGACGGGGATAACTTCCGGTTGAGGGTCACCTTTACCAGTTATTATCAAGACGGGATTTCAGCCCTTCTCATCGCTCAAACTGAGGTTTTTCATGGGGACGAAGAAAAATCTGGATGGGATAAGTCCCTTCTTTCCCAGGTGGTCAAATTGGGTGTCCCTTTATATTTTTATCCCCTCGGGAAAGAAAGGCGTTCGGAGGAGGGACATTCCATGGTCATGGAAATTCTCCTGACAAAGGAAACGGGTCAAGAGGGCTCTTCCCAGTGAAAGATCGCTGGCCTTTGGCGGGTCTGGCAATCATTAGTATCCTTTTTCTGATCAACCAGGTATTTACCCAAAGGGCTCCCCATATTTCTGCTCTGGATCCACCCGTGGTTTCCCCGGGGCAAGAGCTAGTTATCCGTGGGGAGTATTTTGGGAATGATCCCTCCAATGCGGGGCTCCTGATCAGTGGTGTCACGGTGACAAAAAGCCACATTTTATTCTGGAGCGATAGGGAAATTCGCATCAAGTTATTCGATTCCTTGGAATCGGGTTTAGTCACCTTGGAGACAAAAGAGGGGAGCAGTCCCGGAGTTTTGCTCACCAACCGCAAGGATCTTCCCATTCTCGTTTCATCCCTTCCAGAATCCACGGGTCCGGCCGTGTTCTCCGTGAGCCCTGGGAAGGTGCGACCGGGGGATCAAGTGGTACTCACGGGAAAGGCCTTTGGAGAGAGTTCCCGAACTGGGAGTATCAGTCTGCTATGGGGACCTGAAAGGGAGCTCACATCACCGGAATCTGAAGAAAGCTTATTGATGCTTTCTGATCAGGAAATTGATTTTTGGTCTGATAGGGAAGTACGTTTTCGGGTTCCCTCCGGGGTTCGAACTGGACCGCTTTACCTTACCAGTCCCAGCGGAGAAAGTAAGAATACCAACTTGGAGGTGGACGATTCCGCCTTAAATCGGGTTTACCACAGTCGAAATATTTTTTCCCTGTCTTACAGTTTTGACGTGGTGATCAATAAAGCAGGGGATTCTTCAAGTTTGCTAATCTGGGTCCCCCGGCCTTTGGAACGGGCTAACCAAAGAAATTTTAAAATTACCCATCAATCCCAAGAACCTTTCCTGTCAATTCCATCCATGGATTTATACAAGTACGAAGGACTTTCTTCCGGTGCGCGGTGGAGGGTTTCCAGGGATTTTATGGTGGAAGTGTACGCTCAGGAAGTCAAACTTAAACCCGAACTCATGGGGAATTCCTACGATCTTCAATCGAGTATTTATACAGAAAATATTTTGGAGGATCTCTGGATTCCCACTCAATCCGTTGAAATTATCTCCATGGCCCAAAAAGCAGGGGGAACGGAATATTCCCCCTATCATAAGGCTGTGGCTCTCTATCGTTACCTGCTAGGATCCTTTAAGCTTGATCTCAGTCGAGAATCCAGGGATCCCGTGGGGAGTTTGAAGGTTCTCAAGGCTAATTCCTACGAATTAGCCATCATCTATACTTCCTTGTGCCGGGCTTTAAAAATTCCAGCCAGACCTATTTCCGGGTACCTACTCACAAGTCCCAAGGCATTGAAGGATCACTTCTGGGTGGAGATCTATCTCCCGGGTGCGGGGTGGATCCCCGTGGATCCTGCCTTGGCCTCCGGTTTGAAATACGGTGTTTTTCCCGAAGTTCCCGATGTGAGAACCTTTTATTTTGGGAATTTATTTTATTATAATTATATTCTTGTTCAATGTGAAAAAGTTGGGATAGTATGCCAATTAACATTATTTTATTTAAAAAATGTTCGAATTTTTCTTTTTCTAAAATTCTCAGTTCTTGTTCAGGATCTTTTCCATAATAAATATTATCAAAAGCTGATAATAATTGTTTCTTTAAATCTGGGCGACTTCTAACTCTTAAATTAAGGTCTATCATAATCCTTAAATGATTTGGTTTA
>CAZUXL010000169.1:0-5028 GCA_964624355.1 uncultured Spirochaetales bacterium | reverse complement strand
TCGCCCTTGGCAATGAGTTTATGGTTCACCAGGATGTCCACCGCTTCACCGGCCAATTTATCCAGGGCGATGATCGTTCCCTCCCCCATTCCCAAAATATCTTTGATCTGCTTTTTCGCCCGGCCCAATTCCACCGTGACTTCCATGGTCACATCCATGAGAAGGCCGATATTTCCCTGATCCGAGGAGTAGTTGTTTTGACTGAAGTTGGGAAGCTGAACCCCCTGAACGGAAGGATAGTTCATAAATCCACCCATCTGCTGGGGAGGATAACCCATGGGCATCCCTTGTTGGGGATAACCTTGAGGCATTCCCTGCTGGGGGTAACCTTGGGGCATCCCTTGCTGGGGATAACCCTGGGGCATTCCCTGTCCAGGATAACCCTGAGGCATACCTTGCTGGGGATAACCCTGGGGCATTCCCTGCATTCCCTGGTTATTTTGCTGATTTCCCGCGTTTTGATTGTTTCCTGACCGGCCTTCGCCGGCCGGTTTTCCCACTAGGGCTTTCACAAAGGAATATTCAAAAATCTCCACCAGTTTTATGGCGTTCCCATCGAGGTTCATGTCGAAAGTCACCATCACCAGGTCCCCTTCGGGGGTCTGAACCATGGCTTTGAAGACCTTCTGGCCCATGGGGGGCCCGGGGGTAATGTTCTTTTTTAGAATGACGCTGGTGGTGGTGGAGAGGGATGCGGAAAGCTGGGAAGCCACTTCTTCCAGGGCATTCACCGCAGCACCGTTCATTTCCACTTGTGTTTGGCCGGTCATGGGTCCCACGACCAAGGCCGCATCATCCACAGGCAGGTAGAAACCGTGTTCTCCGGTGGCGTCATCGGAAAATCCGACCTTGAGCTCCACAACTTCTTGAGAGAGGTTATCTAAAAAGCCATCCCTATCCACCAGTTCCACGGAAGCGGGACTCAAGGTGACTTCTTTTCCTTCCATCATTCCAGTTAGGGCTTTTGATTGGGAGGAGGCGGCATCTCGCAGGAGGTTAAAAAGGCTCTGTTCCTCGAAGTCGGTGAGGCTCTTTTTAGGTTTACTGCCCCCGGAGCTACCCATTAACAGGGCGTCAATTTCGTCCTGACTAAGGCTTAAATCGCTCATAACTCGTCTCCTTCTTCACTCAATTCTTCAAATTCCATGGCAGTCACGTCTTCGAGGACCTTGGTAATTTGGACCGCCACCCGGTTGTTCAGCAGACCGGGCCTGCATTGGAACTTTTTTCTGTTCCCGATATTCATGGTCATGGGATCTTCTATATGACTATTCTGCAAACGGATAATATCTCCGGGTTTCAAAGCTAAAAGTTCCTTCATGGAAATGGTTTGCTTCCCTATTTCCGCCACCATGGGAACTAAAATGGTAGAAAGCCGTTCCCGGATGGTGTTCAAATTCTCCGTTGTAGCCCCCCGGCGGACGGCGGAATACCAGTACTGGGCGCTGAGTTTGGAAATAATGGGTTCGATGGTCAGGTAAGGGATACAGAAGTTCATCATTCCCTCCACTTCCCCCAGTTTGGTCTCCAGGGTCACCAGAACCACCATTTCATTGGGAGGAACAATCTGGGCGAATTGGGGATTCACTTCGATCTGCCCCAATCGGGGCCGCAGGTCGATCACCGAACTCCAGGCTTCCCGCATATTTCCCAAAATCCGCACGATGATCCCTTCCATCACCGACTGCTCGATATCCGTGAGATCCCGGGTCACTTTAATCCCTTCTCCCGGACCGCCGAAAAGGCGATCGACGATGGAAAAGGTCACCGCCGGGTCAATCTCTAAAATGGCGGAACCCTTGAGGGGATCCATATTGATCACTGCTAAGGTAGTGGGATTGGGAATGGATCGGATAAATTCCTCATAGGTGAGCTGATCCACCGAAGCCACATGGACCTGAACCAAGGTCCGAAGGTTCGCTGAAAGACTGGTGGTGGTCAGACGGGCAAAGGAATCGTGCATGGAAGAAACCGTTCGGATTTGTTCCTTGGAAAATTTATCCGGACGTTTGAAGTCATAAATCTTGATCTTCTTCTGATCCGTACGCTGGGTAAGTTCCTCCGTATCCGTATCACCGGAGGAAATAGCCGTGAGCAGCTGGTCAATTTCGTCCTGGGAAAGAACTTCAGTCATGGGCCTGGCCGCCTTTAATTTTCAAATACGGAGAAATCTTCAAAAACCACTTCGCGGATCTGACCGGAGGAAAGAATATCATTCACCTTTATGATGATTTGCTTTTTGAATTCCTCTTCGTTGATCTTCAAAGTCATGGCTTCCTGCTGTCCGATGTACCGGCGTATAAGATCCTTGATTCTAGGTTTGTTTTCATTGATTTCCGTTAAAATATTCTGGGCCTGAGCCCCTTCACCAGGATAGCCGAATTTAAGCATGACGGATACAGATTTTGGAGGATTATCCGCTGTTTGGGATCGGATATCCAAGGCTTCGGAGGTAAAGGTCAGCCGTTCGGGCTTGGCCACATAGTTTGTGGAGGTATCCACCAAAGTTTGCTGGGGCTGATCCCCTTTCATCATATTGAAAATGATGAAGGAAACGATCCCGGACAGAATAATAGCCCCGAGTCCACCGGCGACTATTTTCAGGATCAGGATCAAAAACTCAGGGATTGCTCCCCCCTTGGCTTTTCCCGGTGACGCAGCGTCCTCGGTTCCATCCAGGGTATCTTTCATATCATCGTCAGCCATGAGGTTTCCCCCTCCCAATTAGAAAATTTACCAGATAAACCCCCTATTTGCATAGGGGCATGATAAAAGTATCGGAGGTTTGGGAAAATAATTAAGGATTCCTATTTATGACCTTCAGCCAGAATCACGATATCCACCCTTCGATTGGCAGCTTTCCCCTCAGGGGTGGTAAAATCCGTTCCCTGGAGGGGCCTGGTATCGGCGTATCCCGCCACGGAAAACCGGGTTTCATCGCTTCCATAATCCAAAAGTCTACGGAGCACATTGGTCGCCCGGGCTGCGGAAAGTTCCCAATTACTGGGGAATTTATTTAAATCCGTGGCGGTATTATCCGTGTGTCCTTCGATCCGGAATGGTCTGTCCCCCACCACCGGGGAGTTCAGAATACCGGCGATGCGGCTTAAAAGGTCCCGGGCCAGATCCATATTGATCTCCGCACTGCCCTCTTCAAAAAAAGCGTCGGAAGCCACAGAGATGACAAGCCCTCGATTATCTTCCAAAACCCGGACTTTCCCCTGGGTGATTTCGCTTTGAAATTGGGAGAGAGCGGCCTTTCGAGCCCGGTCCAGGGTTCGACCCCGGGTGGAGGCCGGTAAAGAATCGATACTGTTTCCCAATTCCGCCAAAAGACCCTCTTGAAGGGTATTTCCCCCGTTGAAGTTCCCCACCCCCATAAAAGCCGACTGGATTATTTTTAATTCCACCACATCCACCGTATCCTGGACAGAAAACATGGTCACGAAAAAGGCGAGCATGAGGGTCACCATGTCCCCGTAGGTGAGCATCCACTCCGGAGCACCTTCGGGGGGACACTTGGGGCACTTTTTTCCTTCTCCCATGGGTTAACCCGCAGCTTCTTCGGTCATGAGACCTTTCCTTTCACCGGGAGCCAGGAAGGTAAGGAGTTTCTGCTCCAGCATCCGGGGATTTTCACCGTTGTGGATGGACAGGACCCCCTCTATGATAATCTGTTTCATGAGGGTTTCGTCCTTATCCCGATCTTGTAGTTTTGCCTTCATGGGATTGAAAATAGCATTGGCTGCGATGGCTCCGTAAAATGTGGTGATCAAGGCCAAGGCCATACCCTTACCGATGGCGTTTTTGTCCGAAAGGTTCTGCATCATGGCCACCAAACCCTGCACAGTTCCGATCATACCGAAAGCCGGAGCGTAGGAAGCAATCATTCCCATTAAGTCAGAACCGGTGGCGTGGCGGGCTTGAACCTGATCCAACTCGTTGTACATGATTTTTTTTATCACTTCCGGGTCCGCCCCGTCCACAACCAGACGCATCCCCCCTTTCAGAAAAAGGTCTTCCACGTCTTCCAGCTTATCATCCAAGGACAAAAGCCCCTCTTTTCTGGCATCTTCAGAGAATGTTATGAGCTGGCGGATGATCTTTTCTTTTTCACTTTTCGGTGAATTAAACACTAAAGAGAAATAAGCCCCCATATTCAAAACCCTGGATAAAGGATTTGCAATTAGCGTGGCTCCAAAGGCACCACCGAACACAGCAAGCAATGAGGCACCATCCCAATAGATAATCAAAGGTGCTCCAGAAACGATAATTGACAAAATGATCAGTCCGAAAGCTAAAAAGATACCTATGATCGACGCTAAATCCATGGCTATTCCTCGTTCTTGAAGGCTCCGATGAGCCGGCGGTATTCCACAATCCGGTTAAAGACCGTGGGGTAATCTTCCTTCACCACCAGCCGCTTCCCTGAAAGCATGATAAAGGTGGTATCCGGATTCGATTCAATATACTCTATCTGATGGGGATTGATAAAGTATTTCACACCATCCAGTCTGGTCACCTCTATCATGCTAATTCACCTTACCTTTTCAGTGTCAGGAGTTCCTGAAGCATCTGATCCGAGGTTTGAATGGTCTTGGAACTGGCTTGGAAACCTCTCTGGGTCACGATCATATCTGTGAAGGCATCGGTAAGGTCCACATTGGACATTTCCAAGGTTCCAGCGATGAAGGCGCCCTTTCCGGCGGTTCCCGAAGGTCCCACATCCGGTTCCCCGGAGTTATTGGACTTTACAAAGTTGGAATCTCCGGATTTCTCCAGACCGCCGGGATTGGTGAAGCTGGCCAAGGCTACTTGTCCCAGTTCCCTATTGGTTCCGTTGGAGTAGACTCCTGTAATTATACCACTCTGGTCGATCTTGAAGTTTTCCAGGTAGCCCATGGTGTAACCGTCCTGGAAATAAGCCTTAGTCGTACTTTTTTCCGCGTACTGGGTCACGGTATTTTCCAGACTTCCGATGGTTCCCAGGTTCAAGTTCAGGGTTTGCCGTTGATTCTCCCCCGCATT
>CAZUXL010000168.1:2218-5107 GCA_964624355.1 uncultured Spirochaetales bacterium | reverse complement strand
CACCGTTAGTGGGAGCCGGCGCTGAGGAAGCCGCCGGGGACGGTGGTGGTGGCGGGGGCGTCGGCCGAGGATCATGACGAGGGTTCATCCGGATCCGGATAGCAGCCAGAGCCACTGTATCAACTCCGCTGCTGTCCCAAGCCACGATAATGCCATCGTCGGTAATTTCATAAATTCGGCCTGGGTAGAAATCCCCGAAGGAATTGGCCGCAACCTTCAGTTCCAGCTTCAGCTGTTCGGCCTCGGGAGCCTGGTCAAACGCCATATCCGCTTGAAGGATATCTTGCTAGGTACCGTCTTCGAATTTTACTCGGTAGCCATCCAGGATTTTCTTGACGATCGTCGCCGGGTAGAATTTCACGTCAGTATTGGTCTGCACTAGGACCGTTGTCCCGCTAGGCAAATCCTGACCCCAGATGCTATTCGACAGCCATGTCATCGTGAAGACGGCCGCTAAAACCAGTATGCGTTTCACAGTTCCTCCTGGGAGTTAGGGACCATAAATATTTAATCCCATACCCCGGAACAATTATAAGTTGGCGATCTATGACTGTCAATTTTGGATGAGGAGCCCGCAGCACCAAGTTGGCGGTTGTGGGCTATCCCAAATCAGTTACATTGGGAATCAGACAGGGGAATCAGTGGTTTTTGCCACCTTGCGCAGGCGTTTGGGCAGGGGAGGATGATGGGAAAAAATCCCGGTAAACTTGTCGCCACCGGGAAAACGGGAGGCGAAGGCATTCAGAATACCGCCCGCCTGGACCAGGAAAATATTGTGGGGATTTTTCAAATCCAAAGCTGCGGAGGATTCCTCAATCATTTTATAGACATCAGGAAATTGCTTCAGAGTGATCTGTAAACCGTTGTCCCGCAGATAGCCGATCATAAACACCCGGATCCACCAAAAATACCTAACGATAATCAGAAAATAGGAAGGGAAGGTTATTCCCATCGCCAAGAAAGCCGAAACGGAGAGGGTTTGCAAAGCTGGACTCTTCATTCCTGGTTGAGGATTTGCAGGGACTCCAAAATCCCGTCAGGATCGCCCTTTACATCGGTAAAGATGTAGGGAACGGATACGCCTTCCTGGTTCAGAACCATAAAATGCAGATGGGGCGAGAAGCTGTAACCTGAGCTGCCCACAGCCCCGAGCACATCGCCTATCTTCACCACCTGACCTTTTTTAACCCGGACACTGCCATTTTTAAGGTGACCGTAGATCACATCGTATCCCTCGGGGGTTCTGACGGTGACACCGTTTCCATAATAGTCGGGTAAACCCACCGGGCGATCTTCCATACCGTCCTCAGCGTTCACTACTTCGCCGGCTGCAGCGGAAATGACCGGTTGACCGAAGGTGAGCCATTCATGGTTCACCCGACCTAAAGTACCTGGATGTAGGGGATTTCCCAGATCATCCACATAAACAAAATCGTAACTGTGGGTCAGATTACCATTGTGGGTGACGGCTAGGGGATCGTTCCAGGCCGTAAAGACCTGGAAGCGCCCGGAAAGTGGCAGGCTAAGCTTGAGCATATTTGGGACAGGATTTCGGGCATCCCAGAGTGTACGGGCTTGGCGGACGAGGTTTAGGGCTCTCTGAAAAGTGGCTGGATCCGGGGGCTTCTGAAGGTTGTTCAGGAATGATAGGGTGGCTCCCAGGCCTTGAAGTAGCCGGTCTTCCAAGGGCCTGGTGTTTTCCACTTCAGGGGCAATTTTATCTAAAAATCTCCGGTCTTTGGTGACTTGGATCAACTCCCAAACGGGACGGGCTAACTGGTCGCGGGTTACTCCTGGCGGCTCGGCTTTCATCCTTGCCCAGAGCCCGGGAAGCAGGTTTTGAATTCTATTAAATAATATGTTTTTTTCCTGATTCCGGGCCAGGGAATATGCTCCCCAAGCTTCCCCTATCCAGGTCCACCAAATCTGCGGACTTCGGGTGCGGGCTTCTTCCCAAAGGTCCAGGGCTGAAAAATGCTTTCCCGCTGCCGCCTGGGCTGATGCGGCTTCTCCCAACGCCCATGCCAGGGTTTCATCCAAGTATGGTTCGTGGGGTTTTCGGGCGGACGCCATTCGCAGAATGTCCACCGCTTCTGAGGCTCGCTTATCCAAAACCATTTGTCGTGTCCAGGCTTGAGTTACCCAATCCGGGCGGATCTCCGGCCCCAGCTCATACATTTTTTCTCTTAGTTCCCCTGCCCGTGGGGGGGCGGCATCAGCCCAAGAGTTGTAGAGTGCCTGAAGATTTTCGCGGAAGTGGGGGTAGGCGGGAAAATCCCGGAGTCCTTGGAGAAAAAGTTTTTCACCGTTTACCCAATCCTTGGCTGCTATGCGGCTGTAAGCCCAGTGGTTTAGTCCCCAGTCCGTATGGCCTGCCAACCGGTAGACCTGGGTGGACCGCTCTAGGTAAGCTTCCAGGTTTCCAGCTTTCTGGGCGACATTAGCCCATTCGGCGTAAGCCCAACCCAGGGTTGTGTTTAAGTTTTCTTTTTGCAAATCCTCCGATGGAGCTGGAAACTCAGGGCTTTCTAACATTTGAACAGCCAGTTCGGGTAAAGCGTTTCGAATACGGCTTTGGGCTTGGCCCAGGATAATCCAAAATTCCTTCGGTAAAAGTTTCCAGGCTTCTTCCATGGATGCTGTACCTTTTTCGAGCTGTCCAGCATTCCACTGAACCCAAGCCAGGCTGTACCGGAGCCAGGCTTCCTCCTTCACCACCCCAGCTGCCGACCCGAAACGGGATTTAGCAGATGTAAGAAGGGACTCGGCCATATTCCAATCTTTCAGTTCCCGGGCGGTCCACAGCCGGGTGGTGTAAAAGTTTTCTTGATTAGGATGTTCCTTCAGGGCTTGGTCCAGCTGGAGGGCTATTTGGTTAAAATCCCGTTG
>CAZUXL010000168.1:0-2118 GCA_964624355.1 uncultured Spirochaetales bacterium | reverse complement strand
GGGTAAGAATTCTTTGGTTTGTGAGCCTTCCCCGATAATTATCTCGGCCTGGTACACCACCGATGGTTGTCCGACCACCCCGACCACAGATTCTGGATAGGCCTCATTCCAATCGTAACTCCGATTGGTTTCCAATTTGACTATGTAATTTCCAGGCTCAAGTCCGCCTACGGGGGTAACATCCTGGGTGGTCCCATCAGTGGGAGTTGCCGAGGCGACCACATCGGCGTTGGGTTTCTGTAAGTGATTCCAGACGGGCAATGCTTCGGGACGGCCTTCAGCGGGGGAGTCTATCCAATTTTTATTTTCCGCTTTGGCCGTGACATAAAGGTTTTTGACAAAAGCCCCGTCGGTTTTCTCAATCCAAATGGCGACCTGAGGATAGACCGTGTAGCCAAAGATAAACCAACCGACCGTGTGCTGGTACGCATCCCCGGGGATGAGTTCGATCTGAATTGTCCCAGCTTTGGAGGATTGATCTTCAATTTTAACAGGAACTTGGGAAGCACAGCTTACCAGTCCCAGGCAAAGCATCCCGGCCAAAGCCAGAGAACACACCCCGGTGGTTTGGATGTTAACACTGGAAAAATTAAAAAACATGGTGCACTCCTTATACTATTCATATTACTATGGACCTACTATTATGCAACCCAGGTAGGTACTAAATAGTTAAATGGGTAATCGTATTGTTTTTCTTTTATGGGTGTTCACATCCTGTGTTTCGACCCAGGTTCCTCCTGGCAATAGTCCCTCGACTCAATTAAACATGATTTCCGTTGAGGGGGGCACATTTCTTTTTCTTGATAAAAACATAACAATGATCCCCAGCTTTCAAATCAGTCAAACTGAAGTGACACAGAAACAGTGGAAAGAAGTGATGGAACCATTTTTAGACCAAGGGCAGTTTAAAGAGGTAAAGTTCTATGCCACAAAAGGAGCTGGGGATAATTTTCCCGTTTACCACGTGGATTGGTACGACGCTGTTTTTTTCTGTAATGTCTTGAGCCTCCAAGAAGGACTAGAACCGGCCTACCATATTCAAAACGAAAAGGTTACTTGGGTTAAATCCTCCTCCGGTTATAGGCTTCCTACGGAAGCGGAGTGGGAATACGCAGCTAAAGGTGGCTCCTTGACCCGGGGCTATGCCTACGCCGGAGGGAATGATCCAAAGGAAGTGGCCTGGTCCCTTCGCACCAGCGGCGAAAAAACTCATCCTGTGGGAACTCGATTCCCCAACGAATTGGGCCTCTATGATATGAGTGGCAATGTGATGGAATGGTGCTGGGATACTTGGGATGCCATGTCAGAGGTATTGGATCCCACGGGCCGAACTGGATTCGATGCTCGATCTATTCGCGGTGGGGCGTGGAATACCTACTCGGTTAACACAAAAGCAGTGGCTCGAAATAGCCATAATCCCCGTCAGAGGGGGAACTACACGGGTTTTCGGGTAGCCAAGACAAAATAGAGCAAATTAAATAATTCTTGACTTCCTCACTCCCCCATGAGACTATCGAAATCTATCTAAAGGAAGTCAAGATGAATAATTATAGAGCAACTCTACGCAAACCCATACTAATGTTCCTGGTTCTCTTTTTCACTGTTTCAGGTGTTTGGGCCGGTGGAGCTCCTGAGGCCTACTTCCCGGACATGGCGGTGATTGCCCCTGATCCGGCTGGAAGTTTACAGACCTCCTCCGGTGATTGGTACAAGGATCAGAATTTTTACCACGTCTGGGTACCGGCCTTCGCCGATTCCGACGGGGACGGTATGGGTGATATCAAAGGCATCACCACCAAACTGGATTACCTCAAATCCCTGGGAGTAACAGCCCTTTGGTTGTCCCCCTTCTGTACCAGTTCCAGCACCCCGGACAACGTCCACAACTACGACGTTGTGGACCTTTACTCGGTGGATCCCCGCCATGGCACCGTAGAGGATGTGAAGGCCCTCCTGGTATCGGCCCATGAGAAGGGCCTGCGGGTGATCATGGATTTTGTACCCAACCATGTTTCCTGGAAGCATCCGTGGTTCCTGGCCTCCCAGGCTGGTGATCCGGAAAAACGGGATTGGTTTCTTTGGAAAAATGAGATCCCGACTAAGGGATGGAAGGATTTT
>CAZUXL010000167.1:0-5109 GCA_964624355.1 uncultured Spirochaetales bacterium | reverse complement strand
CCCGTCCATATCTGAAATAATATTTAATCTTCCCATGGCATTCTTTCCTTATTGAGGCCCAAAAGTGTAAAGTCTACGGCAAAGTTCCGTGGAACGTATTTTAATACTTCCTTGATAATCCCTTCTCTCTTGGCGAATCTCCGATAATCCCATGAGTTCTAATGGACCTTTTAAAACTAAAAGATGAATCACCGAAGTACAGATATCCAGAAATTGCTCTACCCCACCCTGTCCACCTTCATAAAAAGCAGGCATAGTGGATATTCTTTTTTGATGATCCGGCGGTAGGGATTCCAGATAAACCCGGCTGAGATCATTCAGATCAATCCACCGCTCTTTTTGAGAACTCTTGTCGGATAAAAAACCCAGGGTATAAAGGAAAAGCAGGGACTTTTTATCCATCCCTGGAACCAGGTCCGCCATGAAGGTCTCATCAATCCAATTCCACTTGTTGAGGGCGGCTTCAAAGAGCTTCATCCACAAGGCCAGGGGCTTTTCAAGATTTTCAGCGGCCTCCTGACGCAGCCGGAACCCACCTTTATCCAGTTCCAAAAACCCAGCACGTTCTAAGAGTTTTCTTGCTTCCATGAACCAAGGCCAATCGGATTCCTTTTTGGGGAGAAAAAGATCTAAATACTCCGGATCTTCATTTCCAAATGACTCCCAGGCTTGGGCGAGAATTTTTGTATTCACATATCCCGCCGCAGTGGCCGGAATTCGTCCCCCGTGGTACAAGCTTATATCCACCAGCCAGCGGAATATATGAAGGATCGGACTGCCTTCCAGTAAATCCAATAGATCACCATGGCGCTGAGATGGTTCCAAATTCAATTCCAAATACCCAGGTATTTCCATTACCCCTGGGGAATTGAAACCCCGGACAACTCTGGGCGGGAGATCCAACAAAGGAGGTATGGGGGATTTCACTTTCTTAGGAAGTATGTGTTTTAATTGATTCCATAATACAGAAACTTTCTCCAGGGGAAGCCCCAAAGCCCGGGCAATTTCTGCAGGAGATTCCTGGATTCCTTCGTTATGATTTACCATTATCCTATCCAGGACCGATTTGGTGGTATCCAATTCGGGATTTACAGATTCCTCATCTTCTTCCGGATCAGTTTCAATTCTTAGATCCTCACCTAATTCCCCCAATCCATCCCAAACCTCAGGGAAAAGTTCCTCACACAGATTCCCAGCCAGAAGAGAATGACACCTCATGGGGGCTGGAGGGAATTTGAAATGATCCTCCATAAATTTCCGCCCCCGGTCGTAAGCCTCCAAAGACCATGCACAAAGGTAGATAAGAGCTTTTTCCTCATCAAAAAGGAACCAGGGATCTTTTAAGGAATTCCCCTTCCCCAGGTAAACCTCCCCTTGGGTTTCCAAGAGGGTCATGCTGCCAATTCTTTCCTTTTTCGATTTGCCCAGGGACTTCCACCAAGCTTCCGAGGTGATCTCTGGGGGTAATGGGTCCTTACAAAAAGAAACATGGGATCGGAGGGGACCGAAGGGTCCGTTTATCCCGGGCTTTTCAGATGCTTGGAAACACAACTCAGCCGTGACAGGGGATCGGCTGAGGCGGGTCATCAGGGATTCCCGGATCATGGGATAGGATAACAGAATTGGCGTCTTCCCTTTTCTCTGGTTGGCCGCTTCCGCATCTAAAATATAGTGCAAATCCTCTTCCTGAAAATCCGATAGGGAAAAAATAGGACCGTAGGTATGCCAGGTATGGGGGCCCCGCCACAGGAGGGTGAGGATAAGGGTCGATGGGGAATCATTTCTATTCCACAAAGCCGGGCTGTACAGAAGTTGAGATTCCCAATCCAAGTCCGGGTGCCAATCGACGGGGGGGATTCCTGCTAGAGATATCTCCACCATATCGTTGTCCAACTTTTGTACGACGCGAAAAGCAGCCATTCTCCAAGGGTATTGTTTCCAAAGCTTGACTAAATTCCTTTCCTCCGGGGGAAGCTGATCACCATGGGCTCGGCTGAAGGCAGCGGCGGTGGAACGCTGTCCCATAACGGATAAACCCGAAAGAACCCCCTGGACTTGGCCCTCCCAATTCTCGGGAAAATTCTCCCAGATATCCACATTCTGAGCCAATTTGCGAAACCAATGTTTGCCATGACCTTTTCGAATATCATAAGCAAAAATCGGATCTAGAACTTGGTTAAACGCCGCCACGGCGTATTTAATTTCAGGAATAGGGGGGAGCTTATTTTCTGGCGACATAAGAAAACATATCATGGATAACCGAGATTCTACCAGTCAGGAAGGCAATTAGGATGGCAAATAAGCCACGACGGAATGATTTACCAAAGGACTTCAGCTCCCAACCCAGCTATCGCTGGGTCACAGGTAATGACAGGAATACTTGCATGCATTGACTGAGCGGCAATCATTCGATCAAAAGGATCTCGATGTTCACCAGGCAATGAACCGGCTTTTAAAGCATGGCTGAACCCGATGGGCAATTCTTTGAACCCATCTTCATCCAGGCGTTTTTCCCATTCCACAATAACCAACCTACCTTCTGGATATTTTCCTATCCGGTATTTTGTTGCGACCTCCCAGGCAGAGGCAGAACTCACAAAGAATTGATTTTGAGGGTCTTTGAGCAAGGTGAGTACCAGTTTTGACAGACTCAGTGGTTGAGTCCACCACCATAGCAAGGCGCAGGTATCTAGTAGATAAGTCATGATTCCCAGGATTTTAGTTCTGTATCCGGGAGATCATCGAAAAACATCGGACTAGGGGCGTCATGGTAGCGTCCTGGCACCCGGTCTGGTAGATTTTCCAAAGGTACAAGTCGAGCCCAGGGAATGCCCGCTTTCGCTACCACAACTTCTTCACCGCCATGAGCCCGATCCACAAGTCTGGAAAAATTAGTCTTAGCATCATGTATATTTACTACTACCATAACCATAAAGTAGTCCACATAATGGACTAAGTCAATCTAGATTTCCTTCCGCTAGCAATTCACCCTATGCCAAGGACGATGAATATTAAAATCCAACCTACTTTTTCCTACTTTTTTCTGCTTTCGATCGTCAGATCCACCTCTTGGGGAGTGAAATAAAGCTGGGCGGAACCCTTTGAAAGGTCAGCTAATATTTGCGCTTTGTTCAGGGCTCCAAAGATTTCCAGTTTTTTCTCCAAGGGCATATCCCCGAGCTTTTCAAAAAAGACCTTGACCCGGGAGGCTTGAGCCTGGCCTTCCGCCCCGGCTTGTTGGATGCTGTGCTGGGATTGAATGGTTAGGAGTTCCGACCTTAGTTTTTCTTCCTCTATCTCCCCTTTGAGTTTATTCAGCCGGACTTCATTTTCCCCCTCCTGTTTCTGAAGGTTGTTCAGGCGGTTTGTGGCCTCCTGGATGATGTCATTCAGCACGGCCTGGGTCTTGGGGTCTTTGCACTTGATGGATGTCACTTCCACTGCATGGATTTGGGTCCCTCTCTGGGAGTAAAAATCATCCCCTTCGTCCACCAGGACTTTCTGGATTATGGAGTTGGATCCTTCCAAGAAATCCTGAAGGCTTGACCTGGAAACCGCCTGGATTATCCTGCTCCGGGCGTGGGAACAGATATCCCCTGTGGGATCATCCGTGTGGGCCACCAGCCGGGGCATTTCTTTGATCTGCCAAAAAAAGGTGAGTTCGAGGACCAATTCCACATTGTCTTTGGTGCGGACATCACATTCAAAGCCCATGTATTTCGGCCGGGTGTCAAATTTCTGTACCAAAAGATCCCGGGCATCTTTTCGCTTGCCCCTACTCCATTCCATGGTCACCAATTCTTCGAAGGGACCCAGGAAAAACGAAGGTTCTTTGTCAGTCCCCGACCTAAAAACAAAGGTTCCGTTTTTATCTTTTATTATGGCGGTTTCGTGACTTTGAAGCACAATTTTTTCCCGGGGCTCCACCACCGATTCATCCGCTGAGGGGATGAAGACCTGGGGTTGGGTCACCAGTCTGAGGGTACCGTCCCGGTCATTCCTCACCAGAACGGCGGTATGTTCGTCCACATTGATACCCGATTGCTGACCTCCCAAGATAGTCTCCAGGGGCTCCAGAAGAACCTGTTTTTCCCCCTTCTCAATCCGGATCTTTCCAGAACTTCTGTCCTGGATCCGCACATATTCATAGGTCTTCAAAGCCAGGGCGTCGTGAACCTTGTAGGAGGATTCATTCGCCGTAAAAAAGTAGAGTCCAGGCCCCCGAACCACCCTCACGGTTCCTGCGATGGCGTCTTCAATTTTGGCATACTGAGTTGGTGTAAGGGTAAGGGCAGTTCTCACGGTACAGGAGGTCAGGGGACCCACATAGACCATTCCCGGTCCGTTAACCACCTTTCGGTTCACGGGCCCCACCAGTAAGGCTTGTTCGTACTCTCGTAAAAGACGCAGGTAGGGAATAATCATGGGAGATCCTCCATAGCAATTTTTAGACTAAGCTGAAGTCGGCGGGCATTGTCCCAAGAGGGGAACTCTTTTTTCTGAACAATACTGGCGGCACCATTGATCATATCCGTGAGTTTCTGGTAATTGGCCGACAGGGCTAACTCTTTGTCCTCGAAGGTAACCTGCTGGAAGTCCCGGATCCACCTCCGACCCCAGGTCTCCCGGTCCTCGCCATCCTGCAAAGATCTTCTGGCCAATTCCTTGTAGGTGAGATTGAGGGTTGATGCCAGGATCCTGCCTGTGAAATAATCGATGTACCATTTGGGCAAAACATACTCGGTCTCTTGGGCCACCTCTTCCATAACTTCTTTGACCACTCGTAACTGGGGCGGGAGGGCAGGTACCAGGGCTTTCTCCGGGTCGACCAGGGGTAAATCATCGGATTCCCTGATCACACCCTTGGGAACCCTGGTGATATTTCCTTCCAAGTTTTTGATAAAACTAACACTCTCAGTCTCCAGGATAATATCCTCTCCCAGCGCCGTTTTGCGCAGGGTTGATGGAGCTCCTGGGATATGTTTCACCTGGCGAAGGCCTATTTTAACCGCATCATCCACCGGAAGGTGGGAAGCCATGCGAATCCCCTCTCGGACAGCCATGCCGCAGGAATTTAAGAAAAAGAAGATAATCAAAATTCCAATATTT
>CAZUXL010000166.1:0-5269 GCA_964624355.1 uncultured Spirochaetales bacterium | reverse complement strand
GCAACCAAGGTTCTTTTTCCTGTCAAAGGATAGTCAGCCCTCCCACAGGGACCTCCATTCGGCGTAGGGATGAAGTTATATTCCGTCCCCGTGGATGTTTCTTCCCCCTCATTTTAACCGGAAAAACTCGGTTTCCCATGCCTTCGGTGCGATATTTTTAATCCATGAATCCATTACCTGAAAGTATTCTGAAAGGAAGGCCATAACATTGGCTTTTCAGAAATCTCTGGGTTTCCAGGGATATCTCCCGGGAAGATTCTTGGTGGAGATTAAAGATCAACCCTAAAAGGGGAATAGCCCTCAGCTTTAGGGCTTCCAAGGATAATAGGGTGTGATTAAGACTGCCCAAGCGCCCAGAGGTCACCAGTATAACCGGGATCTTCCTTTCCGCCAAATAATCAATCAAGAGCAAATCCCTGGTCAACGGAACCATAAGTCCCCCCGCTCCTTCCATAATAACTTGAGAATAAGATTGTTCCAGGGACTTCAAACAATTGTCCATAACCCTGGGGTCGATGGCACGAGACTGCTTTTCCGCCGCAAAATGGGGGGACGCCGGATACGGGAAAACATAAGGGCAGGTAAGTCCGTTAACATCCTCATCCATCACCCCGATTCCCATAATCTGCCGGTGTCTGAGAATGTCTTCCGAAATACCCAGGCATCCGGTTTGGACCGGCTTAAAGGTGATGACCCCCTCACACCTGAGCAGGGCTTCCCTGGCTAAGTGCCCGACGGCCTGGGTTTTACCTATACCTGTATCGATTCCCACTACACAGTAGGTTTTCATACCTCGGGCTTCTTCCGAAAGATCCCGAGATAGGTTTTTTGACTCAGGGGATAACCATGAGGGGTTTTGAGAGCTTCGTAAGCTTGGCAAAAATGACGGACTCTGCCGGGAGGCCAGAGATCCGATTCCAAAGCATTCACCCCGGTAAGTCGGCAGTGGCGAAGAATTTCCCCTGGGCTGGAAAAGTGAAGGACCAACTCCCGGATTTCACTGTGGATCGGATAAAAGGATCCTATAAAGCAACCTTCCAAATCAGCCCGGGTTCGGTAGTTCAGCCCTAGTCCAGTAATGTCCCGGACCTCCCGGAAATGTCCCGGGAGAAAGGTGGTGAATCCCATTAGGCCTCCAGGGACCAGAGTGGTTTCCACCCGGGCGATGAAATCGGGAAGGCTTTCAAACCACTGAAAAACCGATCCGGCTGCGATCAAGTCCCAAGGTCCCTCGGGTACCGGTAAAGTCTCCGCATCTCCCTGGGAAAAAAATAACTTTAATCCTTTGAGGAGTTTCAAGTATTCTTCCAGGTTTCTGGCCAAATAAAGATCACTCAAGTGGAGTGTCTCAGGGGCAAATTCCCGAACTAATGATTTGGTTAATAGACCCGTGCCGCTGCCTATTTCCCAAATGCGGGAAAAGTTCATACCCTGGCCTTTCAGGACTTCCACCAGGCGAATTGCCATGTCCGCTTGAATGGATGCGTTCTTATCGTAGGTATCCTGGGCCCCCTGGAAGCGCTCTTTAACCAGAAGTTTATTCATGTTTTCCCGCATCCAGGATCTCTTCCCAGGAATCCCAATGGAAGAACGGAAAGTGGCCGGAGTCCAGGGTTAAAACCGGGCTACGGGGTTCCCAGTAACTCTTTTGATTCCCCGGGGGAATGATTCTGTCTTGGGTTGAGATGATGGCCAGGTTCGGAGTTACCCGCCGAGAGGGGTATTGCGAAATAGAGTACCAGAGACTTTCCAGTTCCGACCTCTGATCTTCCCAGGTTCGCCGGGGAAGGCATTTTTCCAACCGGGTATGGATCTCTGGAGAGCCACTGAGGTTACGGTAGAATTGTTCCCGTCCCTCCAGGGTAAAATTCTCCAAAGTAAGGCGGAAAATCCTGGGGGGAATTCCCAGTCGGGGATGAAGGGGTTCGCAGGTCCCATTCACCATTATCCTTCCCCCCGGTGGAAGATTCAAAACCTCCTCCACCTGGGACCAGACCCAAACTCCCAAGGAATAGGCGACCACCGAAACTCTTTTGTACCGACCAGCCAGGGTTAGGAGCTCCTGGGGAAGGTCCAGCTGGGAATAATTCCCGCAGATGAAAAGATCTAAGGTCTCATGCCCGAGATGTTCAAAACAAAGTGGATCCAAAGAAAAGCCGTTAAAAACTACCAAAGCCTCCTCCGATTCCCGGGATGGGGCTTTTGAAGCGGGGGAAAAATGGAGGGTCATAGCTCATCCCCTGGAAAAGGAATACACCCTATGAGAGACTCCACTTCAGGTACGTCCATGTCGCCCCGGAGGGAAAACCGGAGCCGGGAAGTATGGTCGGGGACAGTGGGAGGACGGATGACCGGGGTGAAATACCCTTTTTCCTCCAGGATGCTACCCATTTTTAAGGCCTTTTCATTGGTCCCCAACACCAGCGGGAGGATGGGTCCCCGGGTATCACTGGGCCAACCTTTTTGCCTTAACCCCAGGGATAATAAACCGCTGAGGGAGAACAACCTCTCCCTCCGGCTTTCAAAATCATCCATTTTCCCCAGGATAAACCGTGTCCAAAGGACTGAAAAAGGGGATAGGGCGGTGGAAAAAATGAGAGTTCTTGCCCGGTTCACCAATATTTGTTTTACATGGTAAGAGCACAGGGCAAAGGCCCCTTGGGAACAGAAGGATTTTCCAAAGGTCCCCACCACCAGGTCGACAGCCGAAGGTGAAGAAAGACCGGAAACCATTCCCCTTCCGCCCTGTCCGTAGAGACCGATACTATGGGCTTCGTCCACCACTAGAAAAAAATCATGGTGTTCTTTCAACTGGATGAGGGGTTCTAGGGCCCCTTCGTCCCCATCCATGCTGAATAATCCTTCGGTGACCACGAAAGTCCGCCGCCCCGCCCCCTCCCCGATTGTTAAAAGGGACTCCAAATGGGTTATATCCTGGTGATTGAACCGGTGAATCCTCGCTCCGGAGAGTCGGGCGCCGTCCATGAGGCTGGCATGACAAAATTGATCCAGAAAAATTCTATCCCCCGGCCCGGCTAAAGCCGATAAAACCCCAAGGTTGGCGTGGTAACCGGAATTAAAAAGCAAGGCGGCCTCCCTTCCCTGCCACCGGGCCAAATCTTCCTCCAGACGATGAAACTCATCTCCGCCCCCGCCCAGTAGCCGGGAGGCCCCTGATCCCATGAGATGGCCTGCCACGGAAAAATCCAACCCACCGGAAGATAAAAAGGACTGGAAAAGATCCCTGTCTGAACTAAGTCCCAAATAATCATTGGATCCCAAATTCAAGATCCTCCGGCCGTTCTTGAGAATGTAGGGACCGTCCCCAGGGGAGATTTGGGGAAGCCGGCGAAGGTTGGCACCCTGGGGAAGGACTTCTAGATTCATAAATTGCGGCCCCTGAGGACTTCTTCAATTGTCATGCGGCTCCGCTCCAGAATTATTTTGATATCTTTTTCCCGGACTACCAGGGGAAGGAGCCAATAAAGAGTATCTCCCAATGGCCTCAGAACCAGACCGTTTTCCAACGACCGACGGTAAACCTGGTAGCCGACTCGGTCTTTCGCAGGAAAACTTTTTCCCTTTTCCGGCACCAAATCCAAGGCACCTATCATCCCCAAATTCCTTAAAGCTCCCACATAGGACCCTTGAAAGGTATTTTTCAAAGTCTGTGCAAAGAAAGAAGATGTCCTGGCCACCCTTTCCAAGGTCTTTTCCTTCCTAAAAATCTCCAAGCTGGCAATACCCGCAGCGCAGGCTACGGGATTGGCGGTGTAGGAATGTCCATGGAAAAATGTTTTGTATTTCCCGTAATCATCGTAAAAAGCCTCATATACCTGGTTCGTAGTCACCGTCACCGCCAGGGGAAGAACCCCGCCTGTGATTCCTTTCGATAAGCACAAAAAGTCCGGTTGTACCTTGGCCTGATCCAGGGCAAACATGGTCCCTGTACGGCCGAAACCCGTGGCTACTTCGTCGAAGATCACCATGATATTCAGGCTTCTGGCTTTTTCCACCAAAGCTCTCAGGAAGGCTGTACTATGGATCCACATCCCCCCCACACACTGCACCAAGGGTTCGATGATCACCGCTGCCAATCTATCCTGGTGGTTTTCCAGAAGTTCAGCCGTGGCTTTAAAACATTCTCCCAAACAGGTATCACCGGTTCCCGGGGTGCCCGAGGAACACTTGGCACAGGGCTTGGGAGCCTGGATGGCGGAAAACTTCAGGGACTCGAAGGGTTTTCCGAAGGGGCCCTGTCCCGAAACGCTCATGGCCCCCAGAGTATCCCCATGGTAGGAGTTATCGAAATAAAGAAAGGTGTCCCTGGCGTCGTTTCCCTGGTTCTTAAAGTATTGAAAGGCCATTTTTAAGGCAACTTCCACAGCGGTGGAACCGTTATCGGAATAAAAAAACCGGCTCAGTCCGGAAGGTAGGTGGTCCCTCAGCCTCTGGGCCAATTCCACAGCCGGGCCATGGGTGAATCCGGAAAAATTCACGTGGTCCAGGGTTTTCATTTGTCGGTTCACACCCCGGCGAATGTCCCGATGACCGTGTCCGTGGAGGTTTGTCCACCAGGAGGAAATGGTGTCGTAGTAAACCTTTCCACCGGGACCGTAAAGATGGATGCCTTTCGCCCTTTCGATCACGAGATGGTCATGGTTTTCATAGTCCTTCATCTGGGTAAAAGGATGCCAAATGAGGTGTTTATCCCCGGAGGCGATTTCATGGGATTTCAGACCACCACCTCTTCGTTGGAAGAAAAACTATTCTGAACTCCCACCATCCCCAAGTCCCCGATCATGGACCAGTCTTCGCTCATCGCCCTCTGGCCTTGGGTCAAATAGCCCCCTAAGAAAATACTATTCGCAGCCAAAAGAGCCAGGGGCTGCAGGGACCTTAGGTGCTCTTCCCGGCCTGCACTGGCTCGGATTTCCGCTTGGGGATTCACCAATCGAAACACGGACAATATCCGTAAACACTTCCAGGGGGTAAGGTCCTGGAGGCTGTTTTCCCGACTCAGGGACGTCCCGGGAACGGGGATGAGAAAGTTGATGGGTATGGAATAGGCGCCCTCCCGCCTCAGGGTGAATGCCAGTTCTGCCAGTTGAAGGTCCGTCTCCCCCATCCCGACGATCAAACCGGAACAGGTGGATAAACCGGCGGACTTGGCATTCCTGAGGGTTTCCAACCGGTCGCCATAAGTGTGGGTGGTGCAGATGGATGGATAAAGGTCTTCATGGGTGTTCAGGTTATGATTGTAGGAATC
>CAZUXL010000165.1:2600-5285 GCA_964624355.1 uncultured Spirochaetales bacterium | reverse complement strand
AGTGTTGGAAAACCGCCCTTCGTTAAATATCCCCAAGTTCATGGCCTTCAGGACTTTTTCATCCACATCCGAAGACACTATTGTAAACCGGTTGATGCCTTTTTCCAACAAAGAGATGACTATGCTATAGGGTTCCTCCCCCGTGGAACTGGCAGCGCACCAGATCAGGGGGGAATCCAATTTCCGCAATTTTATATCCTGAACCAAAACCTCAAAATGGGATTCCTCCCGAAAAAAAAAGGTGTGGTTCACCGTTATTTCTCTCAGGAGAAGGCGATTAGCCTCGGGATCGTTACTTTGCAAACGGGAAAGAAAATCCTGGAGATCCAACCCGGGATTTTTCGTTTTCAACTTTTCCAATTTGGAAACCAAGAGGTATTCCTTTTCCCGGGAATAGTGAATTCCAAATCTTTTGTAAATGAGGTCCTGAAATTTCCCTATCAGTGGTTTATCTAAGGACCCCATAAGATTCATTTTTAATCAAAGCTCATCCATATCCTTAAATTCCTCATCATCATCCAATGGAATCTTGCGGCCGCCATTGGCTGGAGGGGTACTGGCTTTCTTCGGAGCGGGCCGCCCGCCCACGGAAAGGGTGGAATGGGAGGTTAAAAGTTTCTGGGGAGCCGGTCTGCGCACCGGGGTTTTGACCGCTGGTCCCCGGGATTTGGCCCCATCCGCAGTTCCCATGACTAGAACCGAGAGTTCCAGAACCATTTCATTCAAGGCTTCCACCTGGGTCTTGAGCTCCTCCGCCGCACTGGCGGTCTCTTCGGAGCTGGCGGCATTCTGCTGAACCACCGTATCCAGTTGGATGATCGCCTTGTTCACCTGCCCGATCCCTTCGTCCTGCTGACGGCTGGCGGTCTCCACTTCCTTGGTCATTTCATTGACCTTCTTTGAATTGGTGGTGATATCCTTGAAAACTTCCACCAGTTGGGTGGCCATGGCCTGACCTTCGGCGGTTTTCTGCAAAGCGGTCTTGATCATCTGGGCTGTCTCTTTGGCGCTGGCGGCGCTCCGGTTGGCCAGGTTTTTCACCTCGTCGGCGACCACGGCAAATCCCATCCCCGCTTCCCCAGCCCGGGCGGCTTCCACCGCAGCGTTCAAGGCCAACATATTTGTCTGGAAGGCGATATCGTCGATCACGTCGATCACCGACCGGATCTCATCTGCAGCCTTCCCAATCTCGGTCATGGAAATGAGCATCTTATCCATCTGTCCCGAACCCTGGACCGCGGCGTCGGAGCTCTTACTGGCCAGCAGACTGGCTTCCTTGGCGTTCTCCACGTTCTGCTTCACCATACTCGCCAGCTCTTCCATGGAAGAAGTGGTTTCTTCAATCCCCGAGGCCTGTTCCGTGGCACCGGAGGCAATCTGCTGGGCACTCACGGAAAGCTGCTCGGAAGCGTTGCCGATCTGACCAGAGCCCTCACTCAGGGAGTCCACAATCCGAATTACAGGTTTGGTGATGGACCGGGAGAGGATGATTCCCAAGGCCAAGGCTAGAAGAAACCCAGCCACCACTGCGATGAGAATCATGGTGTTGGCTAAGGCCGCATCATTTTCTGCTGCATGAGGAACCTCCTCACCATAGAAATTTTTAATAAAAGTCAACAAATTTGCCAAATGCTCAATATTCCCGTCAAAAACTTCTCTGGATTCATCCGACATGGCTATCCTATACATTTCAGGAGCATATTCCGACTGACTAGCGCCCGAAGCCCTCAATTCTTTGGCACGCTTTTCTATCAAGTCATTATTGGCCACTTGTCTGGGAAGGTTAGTCTTGAACTCTTGATAAAGGGTATCTTCCTCTGACGACCTTGGATGGGATTCATAAAGGACTAAGGCTTCATTATACTCTTTCCGAGTTTTTGCCATGTGTTCGGACTGTCTTTGAAAGTCCGCATCGCTAAGGAATGCATTCATGATGGATCGCTGCGCCACTTTATATTGCTGCAGTCGTACCATCACCACTTCAAGCTCAATTATCTTCGGGATTCCCACATCGGTCATCTCCTCGATATCCTTGGAAGCTTCACTGATTCCATTCAGCCCCACCAACCCCACGGCTAGGGTGATGATTCCCACCGCCACGAATCCGGCTATTAATTTTACAGATAAACTGATCTTCATTTTTATCTCCTTTTACTTAGCCGCACCTGGGCCCAGGGTCTTAATCGCAACGAATTCCTCATCGCTGAGAATCTTCACCACATCCAAAATGATCTTCATTCCCTCGGGGGTGTCCGCCACTCCCCGGATATACTCCGCCCGCACCTTGGAATTGATATAAGGCAGGGGATTGATCTTCTCTTCGGGAATGGCAATGACCTCTTGTATGGCATCCACCACCAATCCCATAAGCATCAGGTCCCCTTCCATATCCACTTCCACCACGATGATGGTCGTGCGTTTATGGTACTCAGTGAACTCCAGACCAAACTTCAAGCGGAGATCCACGATGGGAATGATCTGACCCCTCAGGTTGATCACACCCCGGATAAAGGGGGGAGTTTGGGGTATGGGGGTTATGGAGGTCATACCCATGATTTCTTTGACCTTCAGAATCTCCATACAATAACTCTCACCGGCCAAGGTGAAATTCAAATACCGGGAGCCTGTCGACGTCCTGCGTCGGGTGTTTTCCATAATCCCCTCCTTTTGGGGTTAGATAAGTTT
>CAZUXL010000165.1:0-2500 GCA_964624355.1 uncultured Spirochaetales bacterium | reverse complement strand
AGCATGGCCACCGGGAAAATATTGTTCATTTTCCCTTCCAATCCCGAAACAAACTCCAAAATCCCTGAGTAAAGATTTTTAAACTGACCATAGTGCCGGGTGATGGTCTGATTTAAAGAGTCAAAAGTAGCCTTTTCTTTTTGCACCAGGTGAATCATCTGGGTACGGTTATGATCTATTTCCTGGTCAATGGAAGTGAAAATATCCTTGCTCGTTTCCACTGTCCCCCCGATGTCCTTTAAAAAGGTTTGGGTTTCATGGGCTAATTTTTGAATTTCCCCGGCAATGACTTTAAACCCCCGGCCGTGGATTCCAGCCCTGGCGGATTCGATCGAGGCATTAATGGACAACACATGAACCCGTTCTGCAATCTCTGAGATATTTCCCGTGAGTTTGAAGATGGATGTGAGGAGGTCTTTCAGCCTTTGAAATTCCTTTCCAAAAACCACAAAGGCCTGGGTGGATTCTTGAGCCACATGGTTAATATGTTCCTGTAGGCGGTCCACATTCCCCGTAATGGCGTCCAAGGACGAGGCCTGGGTGATCTCTTCATCGTGGGCATGAACCTGGGCGATAAAATCTTTCATGGAGGATTTTATGGTCACCAAACTTTCGGACATGGGTTCGGAGGTCTTATTGAGATAATCGGTGATACTCTGAAAGAGGGCTGGCAAGGCCTTTTCGTACACATCGGTCTCCCGGGTCCAGGTGGCAGGTTCATTCTTAGGACAAGGGGTCTTTGGGGATGTGGGAGCTTGGGTCTCCAGCGGACTGTTCTCAAGGGTGTCCTGTGCCCCCAGATTCCTCGGCTCAACCCAGGAGGTCCCAACCTTTTCGGTTTTCTTCCCAGAAAACTGCACCCAGGCTAAAACGACTCCGCCCCCCCCTAAGACCACTAAAACTATAGAAATTCCCAAAACAAGAATACTACCGATCCCCACAGTCAAAACCACCAGGGTCTCAAGCCCCAAAAGAGCAATTAAAATGAGAAAGAGAGGAATTTTTTTCATTTTATCCCCTCCAGAAGGCTCAGCTCCACAATCTGATCCACATCCAAAACGAGGCCAATCTTCCCCCCGCTCAGAACCGTCCCTGAAGTGATTCCCTTCATTTTTTTAAACCTGTTCCCCAAGGACTTGATCACCACTTCTTTTTTGGCAATGACCTCATCCACCAAGAACATGAATTTTCGCTTGTCGGAATTTTCCACCACCATACCGATGAACATCTGATCCCGGGTCGGTAGATTCATGCCAAAGACTTCGTGCATCCGTAAAACCAGGAGCACCTCACCCCGAAGGTCCGCCACTTCCACCGATCCATTCACTGTGGAAATCATCCCCGGCATAATTTTTATGGACTCGATCACCGAACCGATGGGGAAAATAAACAAGTTTTCCCCCACCCGGGTGATCATTCCGTCGATAATCGCCGTACTCAGGGGGAAGGAAAGATTAAACCGGGTGGATTTTCCCGGTTGGGACTGAATTTCAATCCGACCCCGGTTGTCGGTGACCACCGACCGAACGATGTCCATGCCCACTCCTCGGCCGGAAATTTGGCTTACATTTTCCTGAGTGCTGAACCCTGAGGCAAAAATAAGGTTGTGAACCTGGGCATCAGTCATGGATTCCGCCGCTTCAGGCCGGATTACCCCCATTTGGATGGCTTTGGCTAAGATCCGGCCCCGGTTCAGTCCAGCCCCATCATCCCCCACGGAGATGACTATGGAGTTTCCCCGGCGTTCAGCCCCTAAAAGGATGGTTCCCACGGGGTCTTTTCCCACCTTTACCCGGTCTTCAGGGGACTCTAAACCATGGTCCAGGGAGTTGCGGACAAGATGAATCAGGGGCTCATCCAGTTTCTCAATCAAGTTTCGGTCGATTTCCAGATCTTCCCCGGAGATTTCCAACTTTACCGGCTTCCCCAGTTTTTTACTCAGGTCTCTTATGACCCGCTTGGTATTACTAAAAAGGGTTAAAATGGTTTCGGTTCTCAACTCCATGGCTCCGAATTGAAGGGATCGGGTGATCTTCCTCATTTGCACCAATGCGGGGGAGTTTTCCGTCATCTGCCCCATGGAAATTAAAAGTTCCCCTATCATATCCACTAAAAAGTTCACCTTGGATGCCCGCACTTTGATAATGGGATCCGTATGGTCCGTTCGAGTTTCCTTCGGGGCGGCTTCCTCTGTTTTTTGCTTTCCCAGGGTATCCTGGAGTTCTTGGGCGGAGAGATAATTCTCCTTCACTGCAATCTCACCGAATTTTTTAGTGTAGGCGGACTCTTTTTGCTTCTGGAGAATCCTCACCACATCCACGTCCTTCAGTTTACCTTCTTGAACCAGAATATCCCCCAAGGTACTCCTGGCTTGGGAGGAGGCCTTTTCCAACCTTTCAAAATAGGGATCCATGGACAGATCGCTGAACACCACGAAATCACCCGCCCGGAGCTTTTGAACAATCTGCCGGGCCATATCCAAACCCTCCAGAAGAAGTTC
>CAZUXL010000164.1:0-5330 GCA_964624355.1 uncultured Spirochaetales bacterium | reverse complement strand
ATATGTAGAATACAAACTTCTTCACTACAAATATGTCTTATATATTAGTTATTTAGTAATATTTCCTTCGTGAACACATTATTTAAGTCCATGTAAGAAAACTAGTTACTTCAAATTTTCTTGTTTTCAGAGGACTTGGCATGGTTAATGCAAAAGCAAAAGTAGCTTGCATAGCCAAGCATAAAAATTTTCTAAAAGGAGACATGGATGAAAAACACAAAGTTTTTTTCCAGATCAATTGTTGCCCTTATGGCATCTGCCTTACTGACCATTTCTGTCAGTTGTACAGATTCTTCCAAAAATTCTGCATCGGGTGCTGAACCTGTGAAGATTGGCGTTCTTCACTCCTTGAGTGGTACCATGGCCATATCAGAAACCTCCCTCCGGGACGTGGTCCTCATGGCTGTTTCGGAAATTAACGCCAAGGGTGGGGTTCTTGGACGCCAAATCCAGCCGGTAGTCGTGGATCCCGCTTCGGACTGGCCTCTGTTTTATGAAAAAGCCAAGGAGCTTATCGTCGATCAAAAGGTCGCGGTAACCTTCGGCTGCTGGACCTCCGTCAGCCGTAAATCCGTACTCCCGGCATATGAAGAGTACAACGCCCTGCTTTACTATCCCGTACAATACGAAGGTGAGGAACAATCCCTCAATGTCTTTTATACCGGAGCCTCCCCAAACCAACAGCTCATACCCGCGGCTGAGTATCTCATCAAGGAATACGGAATCGAGAAATTCTACCTTTTGGGAACGGACTACGTCTTTCCCCGAACCGCAAACAAGGTCTTAAAAGCGTACCTGGAGTCTGTCGGGGTGCCCCCACAGAACATTGTGGAAGAGTACACACCCTTTAGCCACCAGGACTACCAGAGCATCATTACCAAAATCAAAGCTTTCTCCGCCTCCGGTAAGACTGCGGTGATGTCCACTATCAACGGGGACAGTAACGTTCCCTTCTATAAGGAATTTGCAAACCAAGGCCTGACGGCGAAAGACGTTCCAGTGATGGCCTTCTCTGTGGCTGAGGATGAACTTCGCGCCATGGACGTTCAGCCCCTGGTGGGTCACCTGGCCGCTTGGAATTACTTCCAATCCATCGACACTCCGGAAAACAAGGCCTTCGTGAAAGCCTTCAAGGACTACGCCGCTGCCAATAATCTCCCCGGCGGTGCCAGCCGTGTGACCGATGATCCCATGGAAGCCGCCTACTTCGGTGTCTACGCCTGGGCTAAGGCCGTGGAAAAAGCCGGCTCCTTTGAGGTGGATGCGGTTCGGCAGGCCATGTACGGTCTGGAATTTGACGCCCCCGGCGGAAAGAAGAAATTCGATGAAAAAAACCAGCATACCTACAAGCCTGTGTTGATCGGTGAAATCCGGGCTGATGGGCAGTTTGATATTGTTTTTCAAACCCCTGGTTTGGTAAAACCTGATTCCTACAGTGCCTTGCTCCATACCGATGGCGCATTTCCTGCCCCCACCGGCGGACCTCGTAAATAAGTTTTGATCTAACCCGCCCCGGCAGTGGATGCCGGGGCATTCTCAAGAGGAGATTCAAATGATGAACATCCGAGGAACCGCAGCTGTATTCTACCTCCTGATATGTACAAGTCTATTCTCCCAGACCCTGTCGTCCAACGCCTTTCAGGATCTCCTGCTTAGTTTGGCTAGTAAGGATGATGGGGTTAGATTAACCGCCATCCAGGGAATTAAAACCCTGGATGATCCTGAAATGGCCTCACATTTATTGACTCAATATCAAAATGCCCTCCTTTTTCTTTGGAAGGATAAGGTCATAGGCACCGCTGGCATCACAGAAGATGCAAATTACAACAAGTTACTCTCCCCCGTGGATCCCCTGAGTGGGATATCCCTTAATCTTGAAACTAAGACCGTTTTACAGAGCGAAACCCAGGTGCTGAAGCCTGGCAGGTCAGAACGAAGCATTCTCGCTTCGGCACAGTTATTCGTGGACCTTCGGCGTTCCGATGGAAATATCCAGCTAAACGCCGCCCGTCGGGCTGCTCTGGATGAAAGGGCCTTGGAAATGACGGGGCTGCTCCAGGAGATAGCTAATCACTCCCCAGGTGAACTGGCCTTTGCCGCCACCGAATCCTTGAATTTAATCATCCTGAAAAATTCACCAGTTCCTGAGGAACTTCAAACAGCCTTTGTAAATTTGGGAGCTATGCAGAGCCTTCGGGCCTTACCGGAGTTGGAGGGCTTTCTCGGGAATCCGGAGTTTATATCGAAGTATCCCAGTCTGAAACCCATTCTTATTTCCGCCGTTGAGAATATTCAGGGATATCAGAACTGGGTGAAGGTCTTTGACATATTCAAGTCAGCCCTTTCCAGCGGTTCCATTTTAATCTTGGTAGCCCTGGGGCTCTCCATCACCTTCGGCCTCATGGGGGTCATCAACATGGCCCACGGGGAAATGCTCATGATAGGTGCTTACACCACCTATTGTATTCAGTTGCTCTTTGGCCACACACCTGAGAATCCATCCCCCCTGTTCTTTTTCGTGGCCCTTCCCGCTTCCTTCGTCATTTCAGCCCTCACAGGGGGATTAATCGAATGGTCGGTGATAAAAAGGCTGTATAAACGGCCCATTGAGTCCCTTCTGGCCAGTTACGGGGTGAGTCTCATTCTCATCCAGGTAATTCGTCTGATTTTTGGGGATAACCGGGCTACCAATTCTCCCCTATGGCTCCAAGGGGCTATAGAACTCTCCCAAGGCATGGCCATACCCATAAACCGTTTATTTATCTTTGCCCTGGCGTTGGCGAGTATCGCTGGTATTTGGCTCCTTTTCCGCTATACCAGGCTCGGTTTGGATATGAAGGCGACTATGCAGAACCGGGAGATGGCCGCCTCCCTGGGGATCAACACCCGGCGGGTGGATAATTTGACTTTCATGCTGGGTTCGGGGATTGCGGGGATCGCAGGGTTTGCCCTCACGACTGTAGGTGGCATCACCCCGGATATGGGTAAAAACTATTTGGTGGACTCCTTCCTGGTGGTGGTTACCGGGGGGGTGGGCAACATGGCCGGTGTGGCCAGCAGCGGCATGGGGATAGGTTTTATCAATAAGTTTCTGGAAGGAACCTTCTTTGGGGCAGTGTGGGCGAAGATTTTGGTTCTGGCCATGGTCATTACCTTTATCCAATTCAAACCCAGGGGGCTTTTCGCTCCCAAAGGACGGCTTTCCGATGATTAAGCAAAATATCCTTACCCCAGCCCCCAAGGGCTTGGATAAAAAAATGCATCTCAACGCCCTGGTGATCATGATGGTTTGCGGTGTCCTTATCCCGGTGCTCAGTGCCTTTGGGGTTATCTCCGTGGAGATGGTCAATATGTTCGGGCGGTACCTGGCCTTTGCCATAGTGGCCCTGGGACTGGACTTGATCTGGGGATATACCGGAATACTGAGCCTCGCCCAGTCCTTCTTTTTCGCCCTGGGGGGCTACGCCATGGGAATGTACCTGAGCTTTCAAGGCACCTTGTTCAATGGGATACCGGAATCCCTTTACGTGGTGTATCCCTACGCCGTGGGACAAGCCAAAGGCAGCGAAGTTCTTCCCTGGTTTTGGTTACCCTTCCAGCATTTTAGTTTTACCGTCTTCCTGGGGCTAGCCATTCCGGCCTTAGTCGCTGCCTTGGTGGGGTTCTTTGGTTTTTACAGTCGAGTGAAAGGTGTCTACTTCTCCATCCTCACCCAGGCTTTGACCGTGGCGGCCACTATGTTTTTCAGTAAAAATGAAATGTTCTTTGCGGGTACCAACGGGCTCACTCACTTTAAAACCATAGCTGGTCTGAGTCTCACGGAGAACAGTACCAAAATAATTTTGTATGTGATCACCTTTGCGGCTTTGGTTCTGGCCTACTACCTGAGTAAGGCTCTGACCAAGACCAAGTTTGGACGGGTGTTAATCGCTGTTCGGGATGATGAGAAGAGCCTGCGGTTCGCTGGTTTTAAGCCCTACCTCTATAAAACCGCTATTTTCGCCTTTGCAGGGATGCTGGCGGGATTGGGGGGAATGCTTTACACCCCCCAGGCCAATATCATCACACCCTCCTTCATGGAAGCCAAGTGGTCCATCCTCATGGTCATATGGGTGGCTGTGGGGGGGCGGGGTACTCTCAGCGGCGCCGTCCTGGGAGCCTTGGCGATCAACCTCCTTTATAACAGTCTCACCAGCAAATGGACCCTGGGATTTTTTACCTGGAGTCCCGATTATTGGCCCATCGTCCTGGGGTTTCTATTTATCTTGGTGGTTTTGGTTTTTCCTCAGGGGCTCCAATCTCTCTGGGGTCAAGCCAAGGAAAACATGAAGGGGAGGATGGGAAAATGAGTTCAGGAATAATAACACGGCACCCCGAGGGGCTTGTCAAATCTGTGGATATATACCGGGATCAAAAGCCTGAAATAAATGCCCTTTGGTCTTATTCCTACCTTTTATATCTCAGCGGTGTTACAGCGGTTTTTGATGGATTTAAAGCCTTAGACATAGGTGATTTTGCCATCCATCACAAGGAACTCCGGGTGGTCATAGGACCTAACGGGGCGGGAAAGTCCACCATGTGTGATGTCATCACCGGAAAAACCAGGCCCACCAGCGGCCAAGTGTACTTCGATCATAAAAATATCACGAACTTGCCGGAGGTGGAAATTTCCACCATGGGAATAGGAAGGAAATTCCAGACCCCCACGGTCTTCGACAGCCTCACGGTCTATGAAAACATGGAACTCGCCCTCCCCCTGGCCAAAGGACCCTTTGCGGCCTTGTTATATAAGACGGCAACCCAGGAAAGGGAAAAAATTATGTCCATTCTGGAGAGGGTACACCTCGATGGTCTGGCCCATATACAGGCAAGGTTTCTAAGCCATGGGCAGAGGCAATGGCTGGCGATCAGCAGTCTGATCATCTCGGAACCCCAACTGCTTTTGGTGGATGAACCCGCTGCGGGCCTTACCGACAAGGAAACGGAGCTCACAGCAGAGCTTTTATTGGAACTGAAGAATAATCACACCATCCTGGTGATCGAGCACGACATGGATTTTGTTAGGCAGCTGGATTCCACCGTGACGGTACTCAATGAAGGCCGGGTCATCGCCGAGGGCAGTCTGGAACAAATAAAGCAGGATGAACAGGTCATCGAAGCGTACCTGGGGAGGTAGTTATGATTGTCGCAGATAAAATATCCGTTTCCTACGGCCATGTGGAAGTACTCAATAGCCTGAGTTTCCAGATTAAACACGGTTCAGTTTTGGCGGTGATGGGGCGAAATGGGGTAGGGAAGACCACCCTCATGAAGACCATCATGGGATTAAT
>CAZUXL010000163.1:0-5398 GCA_964624355.1 uncultured Spirochaetales bacterium | reverse complement strand
AGTTCGCCGGGAACAGCTCATCGCAGGACAAAAACGTCAGCAGGCCATGATGGCTAAGGAAGAGGAATTTATCGCCCGGTTTGCAGCCCGGGCCAGTCATGCCGCCCAGGTTCAGTCCCGGGTGAAAATGCTGGAAAAAATCGAGAAAATTATCATTCCTCCGGATCCAAAAGTGATGAAATTTGAATTTGATCCCATCAAGCGCTCCGGGGACGTGGTGGTGACCATGGAAAACCTCTCGAAAACTTGGACCTTGCCCAACGGTGGCACCCATCCGGTCTTCAGCGGTATTTCTGGGGTGGTTCAAAGGGGAAACAAGATTGCGGTCACCGGAGTGAACGGAGCGGGAAAATCCACCCTTCTGAAGGTTCTCACAGGGCTAACTGAGGCTTCTGGCGGTATCGCCACCCTGGGAGCCAGCGTAAACCTGGGGTATTTCAGCCAATATTCCAGTGATACTTTAAATCCTGACCATACAGTGCTGGAAGAAGTCCAAACCAGGCTACCCTTGGCCAACATAGGCACCATTAAAAGCCTTCTCGGGGCTTTTCAGTTTTCCGGTGATTCCACGGACAAAAAGATTTCCATACTCTCCGGGGGAGAAAAGAGCCGGGTGATGCTGGCGTGTATGTTAGCCCTCCCTGTGAATTTTCTCGTTTTGGACGAACCCACAAACCACTTGGACATCGCCAGCCGGGAAGTCTTACTGGAGGCCTTGCAGGAATTTGAGGGCACCATCATGATCGTGAGCCATGACAGGTATTTCCTAAAACACCTGATAAACCGGGTGTTTGAAATCGATCATGGACAAATGAAGATCTATGAAGGGGATTATAACTACTATCGGGAAAAAACAGGAAGTTAAAATACCTCCGACCGAATGATGTATTTTACCAGGTGATGGCTTCTTTGATGGCTTCATATTTGGGGGCGGGTACTTGGGAGGCATCCTGCCCCAGAGTTTCAAACATTCCCCAGCTCCCGTACTGGGCACTTAATGCAGCAATGTAAGAAAAATTCATGAGTTTTATGGGTTTATCACTGGTCTTCATGGTTTTCATAAAGGCAAACCATTCCAAATAGAGGTCTTTCATGAGTGAAGTCCGGTGGATGTCCTCCAGGGCCTTAGCGTAGGTGGGCGTCTCTCTAAATGGGGTTGAGGTCATGTGGTTGCTCCCTTCGTAGTAGACCATATCCTTGTTTAGAGGGGTGGAAATGGTATCGATCATTTCCTTGATATAGATTTTTTCATGGTAATGCCGGGCGTACCGGGTCCACTGGGCAATCACATCCACGGTAGCCTGGCTTCCCCTTTGAAGGCCATGCACTTGCTCAAATCCTAGCAGGCTGCCTGGAGGCCGATGATCCGGGTAATCCGGTCCAGTTGGGACCCATAAACCTCGGTCCACATCCGAAGACAGTCTTCCAGGGGGCCGGTGATGTTTTCTGGCCAGGTGATGGCGGGAATGGAATTGTAACCTGGGGCACCGGAGCTGTATTTATCCAAGGCATATTGGCTAGGTTTTCCATAATTTTTTAAGTACTGGGTCTGGTCCATCATGGTAGTCCAGATCTCATTGCTGAATTCTACAGAAAGATGGAGATTTGGATCCAAGGTGTCTCGGAAAAGGGTGGCCATTTTGATCATGAATTCTTGATCCACCCGGTCTGGGGTACAGACCCAGCCGTCAAACCCTTCCTCATTCATCAGTTTAATCATCATTTCGTTAGGAACACCCCGCCCGCCCGCCCAGGTGTAATGGTCTATTTGGGCACTATCAGCCCAGGAAAACACTTTTCCGGCGGGCAAAGAGTCCCGTTTGTGGAAATTCCAGCTGTTGGTTTCCCCCCAATCCATGAATCTCAGGGACTTGAAGATCCTCAGCCCTTCCAACCAAAGGGGATTAAAGGGTTTTTCTTGATAGGTGTTTAAGTAGCCAGGCATAATCACCAGGATGTTCCTTACGGGATCGGAAATATCCGAGGTCTGAATCACCAGTTCCACCACCGGATCCCAACCAGTGGGAGGAGCCAGCTGAAAGGTGATTCTACGGGAGGATATTACGGTGATGGATTTCACATTTCCCCCTAGGGTTAGAGTTCCCTCACCCTCATAAAAAATGGTGTAGGTGCCCATGGGCCAAGAGGTCACATCCCCCCAGATTGTAGCCATTTTTTGAGAATCGGTTCTTCCAACTACAGCTTGGGAAATGTGGGTGGGATAGTCGTCCGGTCTGTAGGCGAGTTTTTCAGATTGACCGGTGTCCATTCGTTGGTTTCGGTACTTTTGGTGTACCAAATCCTGGTGCGGTGCATTAAGTCAACGAAAGGTATTTCCCTGCTGTAGTCTCTTATTTCTTTTAGATTGGTTCCGATTTCAAAGGTTCGGCCTGTTTTTTCTGATTGGGTTTGCTGGGGAGATTCTGGAACGGTTTGGGGAGGTAGGGGCCCACAATTTATTGTGGGAGGGTTTGTTGGGGGAATGGGGGAGTCGATATGAGGGGTCTGGCAAGATGAAGTGGCTAAGGCCAATAGGGTGATGAGTGCTATCAATGATTTAATAGATGACCACGTAATTTTCGAGATTATAACGTGAAACAGGAAGTTAAACTAAAAATATTTCGGATATTACCCGGGTATTATTGACAAGATAATATTACCCGGGTAATATTAAATCATGGAAACGAAAAAATATTCAGCTATTCAAGATCAAAATCTTATAGTCATGGGAGAGCTCCCAGTGGTACTAAAGGAAATAAAGTTATTTCTTGACCAAGGTGGCTTCGAACCGGTGTTGATTTTTGATCATACAGACGGGCGACAGTGGGACTTTAACTTTCAAGGAACTCTGGAAGAAGTGCTTTCCAGAGCCATTGTCCCTGAGGATGATAACTGTAATAAACCAGGGCCTGGACGACCCCGTTTGGGAATCGTCAGCCGCGAAGTCACCCTATTACCCCGGCATTGGGATTGGCTGGAACAACAGCCCGGAAAAGCTTCGGGAACCCTGAGAAGATTGGTAGAAGACGCCATGAAGCATCCTTCAGATGATTTTATAATCAGGCAAAAACAAGAGGCTTTGGGGCGGATTATCTCCTCAGTGGGCGGAAATCTAATCGGATTCGAGGATTTTCTGAGGATTCTTCACCGGAAGGAATGGAATAAGGTGGAGGAAGTCATTAAAGAATGGCCCTTGGGAATAAAAAAGATCATCACCACCATTCTGAATGAGTAAAAAGCCCTAGTGAGAGTTAATTAAACTCTCATTAGGTTTCAATTAATCCTTGGATTTTTTCTTTTCCTTAAGTTTTGATGGATAAACGAGTTCGATCCAATTTTGATTTTTCAGGTTGGGTTTTTTGTATTTACCCGCTTTTTGTCTTTCTGGTAGGTCCAAAGGTTCGGGTGTCAAATCTTTATAGGAAATTTGATTGAGTAAATGGGTGATGGTATTCAATCGGGCGCAGTAGCGATCATCACCGTCCACCACATGCCACGGTGATTCCTTTGTATCGGAAAATTCAAACATTTCATCTGTAGCTTTGGAGTAATCCACCCACTTGGACCGGGCAGACATATCCATGGGACTTAATTTCCATCGTTTAGCGGGATCCGTAAGCCGGTCTTTAAATCTTTCCTCTTGAACCTCATCGCTCACGGAAAACCAATATTTTATCAGGATGATGCCGCTTCTTTGAATCATGGATTCAAAATCCGGTAGGGACCGTTTGAATTCCTTGTACTCCTCATCGGTACAGAATCCCATCACCTTTTCCACCCCTGCACGGTTGTACCAAGACCGGTCGAAGAAAACCATTTCCCCCGCACTGGGTAGATGGGCCACATACCGCTGAAAGTACCATTGGGATCGTTCGTAATCCGTCGGGGCGGCTAGGGCGGCAATTTTTGCTTGCCTAGGGTTTAACCCGGAGGTGATGGCCTTGATCACGCCACCTTTTCCCGCCGCGTCCCTACCTTCAAAGACGACGACAACTTTTAGTCCCTTGGACTTTACCCAGGCTTGAAGTTTCACCAGTTCAACGGTCAGTTTTTCTAACTCATCAGCATAATCAGATTTTTTTAAAGCGGTTTTTTCAGACATATGGGGCTCCTGTACTTTAAGACTAAGACATAATCTCTCGGTAAAATAGTTCTTTCTTCATCAACTTGACAAAGACAGTTATTTTTAGGCATAATACGGTGCAGTTTTGGAGAGGTGGCAGAGCGGTTTAATGCGGCGGTCTTGAAAACCGTTGTGGGTGCGAGCCCACCGGGGGTTCGAATCCCCCCTTCTCCGAACCCACAGTTTTTTGAAATGGAGAGGTGCCAGAGTGGCCGAATGGGGCTCCCTGCTAAGGAGTTGTACGGCTAAAACCGTACCGGAGGTTCGAATCCTCTCCTCTCCGTCCTTGCACCCTTAGCTCAGCTGGATAGAGCATCAGATTGCGGATCTGAAGGTCGTTGGTTCGAACCCAATAGGGTGTATGTTTTTTTCCATCTGGAGAGATGGCAGAGTGGTTGAATGCGCACGCTTGGAAAGCGTGTTTACGTTTATAGCGTAACGGGGGTTCGAATCCCCCTCTCTCCGTTTATTCATAATAGCATCCAGGCCCTACGCAATCGCCCCCACCCAAATCCGCCAGGACAGGAATGTAGCAACGGTCAGTGGGGTAGTGGTGTGCCGTAGCCAGCTTGGGTGCTTTTTTTTCATGTCCCCGATCCGGCTCTACTGCGGTGGATTCTCCTGGCAGGGCCTCCTTCTTTCGAATCCTCATTTATAGTGTATAAACTCCGGTTCTCAATTCCTCGGCCCTGCCAGGATAACCCATCCTCGCTACGAGCGGGATTGGGGACAGTTTCCTTCGCCGAAGATACTGCGGGGCCATCCTGCGTCGCAAAAATCTCCTTCAAATGCTCACAGGCATTTAGCCTGGAATCGGCCATGCTCGCTGTGCCGTTGCTCAGCGGGCCTCATCCAAAACGCTAGTTCGCGTTTTGTGCTTTTCAGATCGATTTGTGCTTGCGGGAAGACCTCCTCGCTACGCTTGGGCGAAGGAAAAGGGTTGTTACTTTATTTACATCTCGTTTTCGCTTCGCTGGACTCGAAAAAAGCACTTTGATTTAGTGATTGCCTTGTTACGATGGGCAAAGTGAAAATTTTGTGACTTTGGTTACAGCTCGTCTTCGCTGCGCTGGACTCGAACAATACTCTTGGTGTAGTGACCGCTTCGCTGGGAGCTGGAGCGGGGTCAGAGGCCTTCGCCTAAGGTTCTACGTTGGGTTTTTTCCCTTAAAATCCAGGTAATTACATTACCCCTCAATTTTTTCTAGAAGTGCTGCACCTAGCCCTTCCAAATTAAGAATCCCTTCTTCGAGCAGGACGGTTCCGCTGGAAAGT
>CAZUXL010000162.1:3339-5698 GCA_964624355.1 uncultured Spirochaetales bacterium | reverse complement strand
CTTGTGATGTCAATAAAAAAAATAAGATAATTTAGTCTAGGTATATATATACCTAGGCTAAATTTGTATGAAATTTACAATTTGGACTTTATAGAATTATTGACATAAAAAGAAGCCCTCAATCACATGAATCGGGACCGGCGGATTTCTTGAGAAATTACAAGGACTCTCATTTTTATACTAAAAACTGACTCAACCATGTTTATGGTTGAGGGTAGGATATCTAAGCATAAAGATACCGAGTACAATTTTAAATTGGGACTACCTCCTTGCATTCCAGGCTCATTTCATCTAATTTTTCCCTATGAAAGACCTGACATATGGAACCGATGATCTTATTTGCGCTTTGGCCACCCCCTGGGCTGAGTCGGCCTTGGCTGTGATCCGCACCACGGGAACGGGAACTATAAAAACACTGTCCAAGCTTTTTAATAGACCGGAGGCCTTATTTGCATCCCCGGGACAGACCATTGTTTATGGTCAGCTCAAAAATCTCAGCGGACAAGCATTAGATGAAGTGACCCTGGGAATTTATAGAGCACCCAGAAGTTATACCGGGCAAGAGTCCGTGGAGATTTTTTGTCATGGGTCACTTCCGGGGATTCAGCGCATTCTCCATGCGCTTTTCGAAGTGGGATTTCGTCAGGCTGGTCCCGGGGAATTTACCCTGAGGGCCTTCTTAAATAGGAAAATGGATCTTACTAGGGCAGAAGCCGTCCAGGAAATAATCTCTGCAAAAAGTGAACAAGCTCAAAATCTCGCCCTCCATCGACTGTCCGGTTCCCTGGAAAACAGGATAAATCTGATTAAAAAGAAACTTTTGGACTTTTTATCCCTGGTAAATATTCAACTGGATTACGCTGAGGACGATGCAGGAGATGACCTGCCTTTGCCCCTGGAGGGGATGCAAGAAGCCTTGGTCCGGGTAAAACAGCTATCGGAAACTTTTAAAACGGGGCAGATCTACCAAGAGGGTGTGAGGGTGATTTTGGCCGGTCGAACCAACGCCGGGAAATCCAGTCTTTTTAATTTATTTTTAAAAGAGGACAGATCCATCGTAAGTGCAGAACACGGCACCACCCGGGACTATTTAGAAAATTGGGTTTCCCTGAGAGGAATTCCTGTGAAACTTTTTGACACCGCGGGACTTAGGGTAGCGGAGAATACTGTGGAGGCTGAGGGAATCCGGCGCAGCCGTGGTCTGTTGGAAAGTGCACACCTCATCCTCTATTTAGTGGATGGAAGTGAAGGGCCGGAGGCGGAAGATATAAAATTTCTTGAGTCCTGGGAATCCACCGGGAAAGTGATTAAACTCTGGACCAAGGGAGATAAATCGCCCCAACATCCCCCGGGTTGGAAAATAATTTCAGCCTTGAGCGGACTTGGGTTTACTGACTTGGAAGAAGAGCTTTACAGACGAATTCTTGGGGGGGCAAAACCCTTGACCGGGGAACCGGTGATAGACAGTCTTCGTCAAAAAAATCTACTTGACCGCACCGCCCAGGCTCTCGAAGCAGTGATTTTTTCCGTCCAATCCGGTCTCCCCATCGATATGACCGCCTTGGATCTTAAGGAAGCCATGGATGCCCTGGGAGAAATCACCGGTGAAGTCACCACAGCGGATATTTTAAATAATATGTTCAGTAATTTTTGTGTGGGAAAGTAACGTAACTTGACACCGGGTTAGCCCAGGCCTATCATTTTACTCTCCAGGAGAAATCAATGAAAAATGTTCTTAAATTTTTATGGGTTTGTTTTCTTGTGACCACTGTGGGAGGGCTGGGGGCTACGGAATATCCTCTTATTTTGAAAGATGACAGCGGTACTCTGGTGACCTTGAAAAATAAACCAATAAAAATTCTTAGCTTCACCATGATGTCTGATGAAATACTTTTTGATCTTCTGGATTCGAAACGTTTTGCAGCGGTGAACGCCCTTTCGGTGGATCCCCAGGTTTCCAACGTGGCGGAAAAAGCTGCCAAAGTGGTGAGGAGAATGGAATTTACTGTGGAAGGGGTTCTCTCTCTAAATCCCGATTTGGTAGTGGTGGCTGATTGGTCCGATGGGGCCAAAGTTCAGCAGATCAGGTCCTTGGGAATTCCAATTTTTCTGTTATCCACTCCCGTGACCGTGGAGAAAATAAAATCTCAGATTTTAAAGCTGTCACTGTTAGTGGATGAACAGGAAGGTGGTTTAAAACTCATTCAAACCATGGAAGAAAAAATTATAGCCCTTACTACTGCCCAAAAAAATCTCACTTCTCCGTTGCGGGTTATGGATTACAACACCTGGGGGGCCTCATCTGGAAAGGGGACCTCTTGGGATGAAATGTTAAAATTAGCTGGCCTAACCAATGGTG
>CAZUXL010000162.1:0-3329 GCA_964624355.1 uncultured Spirochaetales bacterium | reverse complement strand
AAGCGGATCTATTTGGACAAGTTCCCATTTCCAAAGAAATTCTGATCTTACAAAATCCCGATATTATTTTTCTTCCCTCCTGGACCTACAATCAGGAATTAACCTCCGATACATTTTTAAACCAGATCCTAAAGGATCCATCGCTTCAGGGTGTCGAGGCTGTAAAAAATGGGCGGGTGTACGTTTTTCCTGAACGACTTAAGTCCACTATTAGCCATTACTTGGCTGAGGGTGCTTGGGAATTGTTCAGGCTTTCTTACTCACATAAATTAAATTAGCCCAGATGAAAAACCTTCAATGGAAAAGTATATTTATTTATATAACCCTCGTTTTACTAACCTTGGTATTAGTGTTCTTTTCCCTGCGAATGGGGGCGGCTCCGCTCTCAGAAAATTGGCTGTCGGAGATTTTTCAATATGGTAAAGCTCTGGTCACCGGCATCCCCCAAAGTAATGCAGCTGCCCAAACCACTTGGGCAATTGTCATGGATATACGTCTTCCTAGGATCATTGCGGCCTTACTTGCGGGGGGGGGACTTGCCTTGGCGGGAACACTGATGCAAGGACTGTTTCAAAATCCCTTGGCAGGACCGGAAATCCTAGGAATCTCCTCCGGGGCTAGTCTTGGAGCCGTGGTTGCCATCGTCACCGGACTGGCGGCCAGTTCTTTTACTGCTGTTCCTTTATCTGCGGTTCTGGGTGCTTTGGGATCTGCAAGTTTTATTTATTTAATTTCCAGATCACAGACAGGTACCGTTCTTCTTACTGTAGTCTTAGCGGGGTTGGCTCTTTCTGGTTTTTTAGGAGGAGTGATATCTACCTTTCTTCTGCTTGCTAGACCGTATGAAATAAATCAATTTATTTTCTGGACCATGGGAGGACTGGAGGGCAGACTCTGGTCCCACATTTCTTACCCTCTTCCTTTGATTATTATAGGAACCCTGGGTGCCTTGGCTTCCACTCGAAAACTAGATCTCTTCGCACTGGGAGAGGAGGCAGCCCATTCTTCCGGGGTTGGGGTGGAAAGGTCCAAAATCCTTATGCTGGGTTCCGCCACTTTATTAACAGCCGGCGCAATCGCCATGGCCGGTCCTATAGGATTTATTGGTTTGATCACCCCCCATTTTTTTCGTTTACTCCTGGGTCCAGGACATAGGATTCTATTACCGGCTGCAGCCTTGGGCGGAGGGCTTTTTCTTTTGGGTGCCGACCTTCTGGGCCGTACCCTCATAGCCCCTTTTGAAATAAAAGCAGGAGTTATTACCGCCCTGCTTGGTAGTCCGTATTTCCTTTTTCTCGTCATCCGCCGTAGGGGCCGCTCATGATTCATCATTGTCTGCATCTTTCAAATCTCACGGGAGGTTATGGGAATAATAAGATATTTCAATCCATAGATCTTCAAGTGAAACCGGGGGAAATTGTGGGGTTAATCGGTCCCAACGGGGGAGGAAAGACAACCTTGCTCCGTCATGTGATTGGCTATTTAAAACCCTCCCAGGGTAAAATTTTAGTAGACGGAAATATCCTAGAATCTTTATCAGGAAAAGAGCGGGGAAGGCTACTGGCCTATGTTCCCCAGGAGTCCCCAGGGGCCTTTGAATATACACTTCAAGACTTGGTGTCCATGGGAAGGTATCCCTACGAGGGTGGTTTTCAGACTAAAAGAAAAGAATTAATTATGGTTCAAGGACGGGAAGTGGTGGACCGGGCCTTAAGTTATGTGGGACTACAAGACCTGAAAGACCGACCTTTTTCCCAACTCTCCGGGGGAGAAAAACACCGGGGTCTTTTTGCCCGGGCGTTGGCTCAAGAGACTCCCTACCTCATACTAGATGAACCCACAGCAAACCTGGATCTGGGTCAGGAACACCTGCTTTTTGGAATGCTCAGGGAATTGGCCAGGGAAGGTAGGGGGATATTAACTGCCCTTCATAATCTCACCACCGCCGCAGAATACTGTCATCGGTTAGTTCTCCTTTTTGAGGGGAAAATCGCCACTCAAGGCCGTCCAGAAGAAGTACTCACAAAGGATAATTTAGCCCACTATTACCATGCCGAGGTGGTTATTGGTCGAAACGAAAATACTGACAGTCTCCTGGTTCTTCATAATCCGCCACCACCTCCTCCCCAGGGACAGAGTATTCATCTTATCGCTGGTGCCGGTAGCGGGATGAATCTGACCCGGCATTTGGTTCGTCGTGGTTATAGAGTCACCGGTGGGGTGGCCCACGCCTGGGATTCGGATTCGGTTCTCTGGGACTCTTTGAGTTTAGAACAAATTAAGGTGGATCCCTTTTCCCCCATTACCCCAGAAGCCTTTTCAAAGGCGGTACAATTGGTAAAAAATTCCGGTCTTACCATTCTTTGTGATTTTCCCTTGGGATTGGGGAATGCCATGAATTTGGATTTGGCGGAACAGGCGGAAAATCTAGTGATCCTGGAAAGTACTCGAATGCGGCAATGGTTTGCCCCCGGATTGGAGCAGCGGTTCAGTGCCCTGATGAATAAACCAGGCGTTCGAGTTTTAGGAGAGGGGGAGTTGGTTGGGGAACTGGCCGGAAGACAGTGATTAATCCTTCCAAAGAGTAGAAAAAAAGATTTTATCTTATGAGCCTTTTATTTAATTTTCTACCCATATCAAGGTTTTCGTTTAAAACCTTGACCAGATGTAATAATGTTTCCAAACTCATCGAAATAAATATCTTCAATATATAATCGTCCGTTGGTTTTAAACTTTCTAATGATTTTTAAAATTCCGTTTTTTAGATAGGCATCACAAACTTCTAGAGACATTTGGGAATCATCAATCTCTTTAAGGGTGACTACAAAGCAATCCCTTATGTAATCTATTTGAAGTTCTGTAATTCCCTTGGTAATTTTTATATTGCCGGAGAAATTATCCACTTCCCATGAACCCACAAATTTATGAGTACTTTCTGTGGTCTGGGAATCTATGGGCATCGTTATCAATGCTAAGACTATTATCATTAAGTTTTTCATTAACAGAGTTCCTTATAAGAGAATAACATAGTAGAAGTAAGTTAACAATTAAAGAATTGAATATTATTTTGAATAAATTTATCAATCTTCATGGGTTCTTTTCCAGTCATATTTTTGTAGGTTTGGGATATTTCCGGTTCTTTTTGTATTCTTGGAAGAAAATGAAGCATGCACATAACGAGGATCATTCCCAATGGCATTCCCTGGTGTATAAATATCTTTTCAATTTGGGAAATATAAGGAGGGCGAAGGAGAAATATAAGATCCATATCTTTCAAGGAATTTAAGAAGGTACTGGGGTTCTCAAAATCGAACTCACGATAATGAAGC
>CAZUXL010000161.1:2798-5716 GCA_964624355.1 uncultured Spirochaetales bacterium | reverse complement strand
TTTTTTGGGAACGGATGCCCGACCTCAACTACGCCAATCCCCAGGTCCGCAAGGCCATGGCCGACGCCGCCGTCTTCTGGCTCAACCTGGGATTTGACGGCTTTCGCTTGGACGCTGTTCGTTACCTCATGGAAGATCCTGTCACCGGGACTAACGGTGTCGGGGCTGTGGCGCCCGGGAGTTATACATATTTCCAGAAATTCCGTGCGGACATTTTGGACCCCTTTGGTAAATTGGGGTACGACAAATTCATGGTGGCGGAGAACTGGACCGGAGACCGACCGTCCCTCAAAAATTTCCTTATGCTGGACGGAAAGCCCGGATTCCAAATGACCCTGGACTTCAATTTTGGCTTCCAGGATTATAAAGTAACCGTGGCAGGGGCGAGTTCCTATTCCGGTAACACCGGATTGGAAACCTACTGGACTCAGTTCATTCTTCCCCTGCAGCAGGAAGGAGGATGGAACGGAACCTTCCTGACCAACCACGACAACTACCAATCCAGGCCTTTTACAGCCTTTTCAGGGGATCAAGTCAAAATTAACCTGGCAATTTTACTTCAGTATACCGGCCTTGGAACACCGTTCTGGTACAACGGCAATGAGTTGGATATGCCTGGGGATGATAAGGGTGATGACCGGCAGTTCCGGCAACCCATGACCTGGGACCATCTTCCCGTGGTTCAGGGGGATGGGGGGTCCACTTGGAGCTTCGCCAGAGCCCTGATGAACCTTCGATCATCCCGAGAATCCTTGCGTCGTGGGGATCTGGTACCCTTGGTGGGTACAGAGCGGACCATGAAGGCCTTTATTCGAACCTTGGGAACGGAAAAGACCCTGGTGGTCCTGAATCTCGGGAAGGAACTGGGGAGTACGGAGCTGGATATCTCATTGGATTCCCAGCCTAAACTTCTCCTGGGTGAGGATGCGGGTTGGAAGTTTGAAAATGGAAAGCTGATATTTACCGCGCTGGGAGTCCGAGGATTCAAGGTATTTAGCTTAGAGTAAAAAAGTTTTTAGGGGATGGGGGGAGTAGTGTCAGGCTGACCGCAAACCTGAAAAGGACTCATTTTTTCTTATTGCTATTCACTGGGTCTGATCCGCATTCCGCCACCAATAATAGGTGGCGGTGAGGCCCCCTACACAAGCGAGTATTAAAATCACATAACTGTGAGCCCCCAGCTGATCACCCCGGGGTCCTACCGCTCCACTAAAAAGGGCTGGGATGGACCAGGGGAACCAGTCCCCCCAGCCTGTGATGATGGCTATTTGTGCCAGGGCAATGGTGAATATGGTCCACCCAAAAGCCGGAAGGAAGCCCCGGCCTACACTGGCCATGAGGGCCACAAAAGGTAGAAGCACAATCGTCAGGAGGGCAGAGCCTATGATGTCTATAAAAGCACTTTGAAGTAAGTCTGTGGACCAGCCGGGGATGACCACCAGGTTCACGACTACAAGTCCAAACCCAAAAACTAAGAGGCTCAGGGTGATTGACCAAAGGGCTATCAGGATGAATTTTGCACTGACTATTGTTTCCCGGGATGTGGGTATGGCCAATATTTCTTTCGCCGTATGGTCGGAAAATTCCCTGCCAAAGATCCACATGGTGACGATGGCAAACAGGATCGCGCCCCCTACCGCCACCGCCTGGGCTATAATATTAAAGAAGGCTGGCCAGTCCGCCACACCCACCATAAGCTGGGCTTTGGTGCTGATCAGCCCCATGGATTTTGCAGCCTCGGGATCCTTTAGGATGATCATTAAAAGTCCGCCCACTAACGGAATGATTAAAAACCCCAGGGCTGTGAAGAGAGGCACCTTGGAGCGGTACATCTTTAACCCTTCAGTCCAAAGCGCGGAAGTAAAATTATTCACGGGACCCTCCAGTCAACTTCAAAAAATACTCTTCCAGGTTTTCCTGTTCGATGGCCATGTGGGTTGGGGGGGTGCCGGCATTTACTAAAAGGGTGGCGATCATTTCCGGGAAATTTAGGGCACGGGGATCGTTTATGGAAATTTTTCCGTTTTCTAAATCTAGGACATTAAAATTAGCCAGGACTTTTTTCGCTTTGGTCAAATCCCGGGTGCTGATCACCAGTTGTTGGGACCGGAGTTCTTCCAGGCGCCTGGCATCCAGTTCCTCAATAAGTTGGCCTTGGTGGATTATCCCGATGCGGTCAGCCAATAAATCTACTTCCGTGAGAATGTGGCTGGACATAAAAATCGTCGTCCCATGTGTCTTGGCCAAAGAAATTAACAATTCGCGAATTTCCACAATCCCTGCTGGGTCAAGGGCGTTCGAGGGTTCATCGAGGATCAATAACTCGGGTTTATGTAAAAGAGCCCTGGCCAATCCCAGACGTTGAAAGTTACCGCTGGACAGAGTACCTGCTTTACGCTGGGCGTAAGAGGAGATGGAAAGCTTGTCCATGACTTCATCCACACTTTTTTTATTTTTGATTCCCTGTAGTGCCCGGGCCATATCCAAATTTTCCCGAACCGACAGCTCCGGATACGCAGAAGGGTTTTCCACCAAGTGACCAATTCGTCCCCAGGGTCCACGTCTGTCCTGTCCCAGTTCCTGTCCCAGGACAGTCACAGTTCCCTCACTGGGTTGAATCATTCCTAAAAGGGCGCGAATTGTGGTGGTCTTGCCGGCGCCATTGAGTCCCAAAAATCCATAAATTTCCCCCTGCTTCACCCGCAGGTGGATCCTTTCCACCGCCAGGACATCTCCATAGCGTTTGGATAAATTATTGGTTTCAATTGCATATTCCATAATGATATGAATTATACCCCAATTTCATGTTGACGAAGACTTATTTTCGACTAAATTTTACTTTGGATGCCAAACCCAAAGACGGGGTGACTGGATGAATTTGATAGTTACAGCTTCGGATCGAAAATACGGGGATTTCC
>CAZUXL010000161.1:0-2698 GCA_964624355.1 uncultured Spirochaetales bacterium | reverse complement strand
GGGACTTAGGGCGGCTGCTCTCCCAGGAATCCTGGGATCAGGTGATGCTTTGCGATGGGGGGGATTTGATTTTTCAACAGGATCCCCTGGAGTTATTTTCCAGGGATAGGGAATTTTTTCGGGGAGTGGTGGAGGATGTCGCGGCACCGTTTACTTTTTTTTTAAGCCCTGACTATTTTAGGGAAGTAGAGCTTCCAGGGTTGCGCCGGAGCCTACGGGGAAAGCCCATGGTGAATGGTGGAATGATCCTGGGACCCCGTGAAAAAATGGTTTTACTCTGTGCCCGGGTGACTTTTTTAGTAAAAGATCCCAATCTTTTTGGTCCTGATCAAGTGGTGGTGAACGAAGTCTTTCATAAAATGGGTTTTATGCCTTTGGACCGGGGATGGAACTTTATTATTGCCACCGCCGATGAGGATTTTTTTATCCGGGAAGGGACTTTTTGTCGTAAAGACGGATCGCTTATTCCCGTGATCCACAATGCGGGTAATCTTGGATTTTTAAGACCAGTGGAAAACTTTGGTTTTGGACGGGAGTATAATCGACTCAAGGAAGATCTTTTAAGATCCCTAAAAATGGTTCACCGTACAGGAGGAAAACTCCTGAGAACCACCGAGGAATGGGCCGAAGCCCGAGATCGCCTTTTGGCGGGATTGCAGGAGGCGAATCGGGATTCCAAAATTGACCTCGTCAGGAACCTTAAAAGACTTCGACATTTCCTTGGTGTGAAAAAGCCAAATTCCTAACAAATATAATCGAAACTGGCAGGTGGGAGGGGGGATCATCAAATAATGTTTTTTATGTCAGTGGAATCGTAAACCTAAAATTACTTCCTCCCCGAAGACTGTCTTCCACCCAGATTCGACCGCCGTGGAGTTCCACCACGAGCTTACAAAAAGTAAGACCCAGTCCGGTGGAAGTTCTGATCCTCTGGTACTTCGATTCCACAGTGGAAAATTTATCAAAAATGGTCTGCTGATATTCCACCGGTACACCTTGTCCGCTGTCGGAAACGGAGATTTGAAAAAATTTACCATCCGCTGTCCTTTCGCCTTCCAAAAAGATACTGCCAAAATCCGGCGAATATTTTATGGCGTTGGAAAATAGATTTTGTAAAACCCGATCAATCAAATCTTTTTGTACGAGTACGGTTTCAGATCCTCCAGAGAACTCCGAAGCATTTGAAAATAGAGTGAGAGATTTTTCCAGGAGAAAAGGTTTTGAATCTTGAATTGACCTGGTGATGATCTCCTCCAGGGAACTGGGTTCCACCGTAATGGCCAGCTCGCTGTTTTCAATTTTTGAAATGTCCAGTAAATCGGAGATCATCCCTATCATTTTTTTTACACTTTGATTCACCACTTCCAAATCATTAATATACTCTGGTTCTATCTTCCGGGATCGTGAAATTAATTCCAAATAAATGGTAATACTGGCCAGGGGATTTCTCAGGTCGTGAACAATAAAAGATGTGAGATTCTCTTTCAGGACACTCAGCTTTTTCAGATTTTGATTGCTTCGCTCTACTTCATCATAGAGACTCTTGAGTTTCAACATGTTTTTTATCTTAGTTTTTAAAATAAGTGAATCGATGGGTTTTGTTAACATGTCGTCAGCCCCGCTTTCCATGCCACGGATAAGGGATTCTCTATCCTCCAAAACGGTGATTAGAATAACCGGGCGGTAAGCATCACTGCTTTTTAAAATTTTGCACAATTCAAAGCCGTTCATACCCGGCATAATTACATCTGAAAGGATTAAGTCAATTTTGTGGGTAGCCACAAGTTCCAGGGCTTCTATGCCGTCGGAGGCTTTCATTATTTCGTAACCCAGGGGGGTAAGAAAAGCTTCAAGGAGATCTCTGTTGGCGATTTGATCATCCACGATTAATATCATTTAATACGCTGCCTTACTTCTATGGCGAAGGTTCTGGTGTTAATGGGTTTTCCAATAAAAAAGCTGTTTCCGATATTCTTTAATTCTTCTCGGCCTTCGGCCAGAACCGATGCGGTGACAAAGATTATGGGTATTCCCTGAATTGTTTCATCCAGTCGGATGAGTCTGGCGGCGGCGAATCCCATCATGTCCGGGAGTCTTACATCCATAATTATCACATCAGGAATGATCTTTTTGACCAGTGCGATTCCCTTTTGGGCGGTTTCAGCTTTGAAAACACTGAACCCGGCTACTTCCAATAGATCCTTCTCCATGATGAGATTTTTGAAATTGTCATCCACCACTACAACTTTCAATTTCATATCAACCCCGCTAAACACAGTCTATAGGGAGGGTAAACCGGATCGACGTTCCCTTATTTAAACCCGGGGATTCCACATATAACTTTCCACCGTGAAGTTCAATCAGTTTTTTTGACAGGGGTAATCCCAAACCGGTACCTTCGGTGATTCGGGAAAAGGGGGTGTCAACCCGGAAAAAGCCTTCAAATATTTTTTCAAGATTTTCTATGGCGATGCCGATTCCCGTATCCCATACAGTGATTTCTATTGCGGAACCACATTTTTTCGCCCGCAATCCGATCTCACCATTTTCAGGGGTGAACTTAATGGCGTTGGAAAGTAAATTATACAAGATTTCCTTCACTTTCAGGGTATCCGCATCAATGTCTGGAATATCTTCAGGTAGATCCAAGATCATTTTGATTTTATTTTTGTCCACTAAATCCTGAAGGAGAACGGCT
>CAZUXL010000160.1:0-5766 GCA_964624355.1 uncultured Spirochaetales bacterium | reverse complement strand
GTATTCCCTAACTTCCGACGATTTCTCCATAAATCCTAACACAATTTTTACCCTGACGCTTGGCCTCGTAAAGTGCCGTATCCGCCAAATGGAGCAGCTGTTCCGGGGTCGTAGCCGCATCTCGGGGATATTGGGTAATTCCAATGGAGCACGAGAGGATTTTATCCTGGGGTATGGTTGCTTCCAACCCCGAATAGGTTTCCACCAGATCCTTGAATCCCTCCCTGGCTTTTAATTCCTGGAGAATTCTCTGAGCCACCACCAAGCTTTCCTGTGTCGTGGTTTCCGGAAGCAGGAGTACAAATTCATCCCCCCCGTACCGGGATGCAAAGTCCACGGTCCTGATAGAATTTTTAATAATCTGGGAGAATTCTTTGAGAATGGCATCCCCTAATTTATGTCCAAATTCATCGTTGTAATATTTGAAATTGTCCAAATCGATAAAAAGAAGACTGAAGGATTGATGCCCCTTGTCCTGGTATCGCTCAGTCCTATCCCGTTCTTCGAAAAGGCGGCCAAGTAGGGCTCCCCGGTTATTCAAGGAGGTGAGGGAGTCCGTGGAAGCCAGCCTGGTCAGTTCCGCATTCATCCCCTCGAGCATGCGACTTTTTTCCGCCAGTTCCTCTTCCTGGTTCAATTTTTCCAAGGTTCTTAGGAGCTGAACCGAGGCGATATCTAATATTTGTAAGTCTTCAGCGCTTCCGTGCAGGGGGTTCTGCAAACTGCCTAAAAAGAAGTGACCCGGGGTTTTTCCACTCACATCCACGGGAATGTGGGTGACGGAACGAAAGGGGAGATTTCTGATGAGGGGTTCCTGTTCCGGGGTCAGGACAACAATTTCTTTATATTTATTAGTTAGAGCCCCCACCAATGTGGGTAGGATTTCCATGTGGATCCACTCCAGATCTGGGGAATACAATTCCTGAATGGGGTGCCAAGTCCCGGCGGTTTGAAGGGAGAAAATCAGAGCATCGGAAGGAAAGGTGGTATTGATCAGCTCCAAGGACTTGGCTGAAACCGTGGCTGGGGTTTTATGCTGTTCTTGCACTTGTTGAAAGGAATTCAGGAAATCAATTTTATCCATGACCTTGTGAAGTTTTTGAAGGTCCATATTCGCCCTGGCGGATTCCAATATTCGATCAAAATCTACCCGTTTAACACCTGGCCGCCGATTGGTATCCCGTTCTCTTTCCCCCGTGCGCTGCTGCAATATTTCTTCATAAAAACCATAGTTATGCTTCCGTGCAATTTCTAGGCCCAACTCCCATTCTTTTCTCGCATCGGTTAAGCGGTTAGCCCTCAGGAGCATATCTCCGTAAAAGAGTAGGAAATAAGGAATCCTGTAGGTAATGATCTGGTAATTTTGGAATAAGGTCTCTCGTTCTTGTTTTAAAATCTCCAGGGCGCGGGGTAATTCCCCTTCGTGTTCCTTGAGGAGGGAGAGAAAGAGGGCTTCGATAAGGATCTCATCCTGTTCCCCAGAGGTTTTTGCCTGGGGATGGAAGTTATGTTTCAGGGAGGCAATCACCGAATATTTTTCATAAGCCCGAGCAGTGTTTCCTGCAAGAAACATGGAGGTGGCATAAAGGAGTAATATTTCCCTATAAGTGTGAAATGAGAGGGTCTGGATTTCCGCAATACTCATGAGACGAATGACTTTATCCAAGTGAAAAGCGGCGCTTTCGTATTGAAGGGAGTAGAGAAAATTTATGGAAATATTGCATAGTCCCATGGACATCTCATGGTAATCCTTGGCTTCCAAGGCGTATTCCACGGACCTGTATAAGTAAGGCGCTGCACCGATGAAGTCCCCGCATTGATGGAGGAAATAACCAGTCCCATTATTTAAATAGGCCAGCTCCAACGGATTCCCAATTCGTTTACGCAGGGCTTCGCTTTTTTTGTAGAGGGGCATGACCTGGTCAAGTTTACCCGCGAAAAGTTTATGATAGCCCAGGATATGGTAAGCATTGGCCAGACGAAGTTCATTCCCAATGATTTTAGCCAGGCCAATGGCCCTGAGGATGTCCGAATCCGATTCCTCCTCACTATCCACCGGATTTAACCGGTCCGGCTTCGAGAGGCGATAGGCCAAACTATTGATAAATCCTTGGTTTTCCCCAATGGTTATGAACTGTTTATACAGGGTCCGCCATTCTTCCATGGTGTAAAAGGGTTCCCTGGAATCAATGATCATAATAAGAAAGAGGGAGTAAAAAACCTGCTGTTCATCTTTGATGTTTTGGGCTAATTTTAGGGCTTGAAGCGCCCATTTTCTTGACTCGGGGGTGTTGTTTCGGATGAAAAAAACGTACCCAAGTTTTCTATAAAGGATGGATATCATCCTTAGGTCATTTTGCTTTTTTTCCCATTTTAATAGATTTCGGTAGAGCAGAAGGGCGGTGGAATAATCCCCTGTTTGAAAATAGACGTCGGCCATGGAAAGTAAAAGATCCCGTTCTTCGGGATTTTTTACCTCTTCAGGTCTGAGACCTAAACTGGTTTCCTGAAAAAGACAATCTTGAAGGCAAAGGAAATTTTTTAACCTTAGGTAGTCATGAAGGCCAAAACTCCTGGGTTTCTCCAGGGCCTCGTTATGGACTCCCGAAGAACTCAGGGATAGCTCTAAAAGATCACCTTGAAGCATCTGATGCAGATCCTGCCAAGCTTGGGCTGCATAGGGATTGGCCACGACTTTCCGTTCGTTGAGGGTAAAAAGAAAAAAAACCGGTTTGGATTTCACCAATGGCAACAAGGTCATTAAAAAATCTAAAGTGGAAGCCGGGTAGAGATTTACATCTTCCAATATGAATATGGTGGGTTTCTCGAAATATAATTCATCCAAAAGGCGGAATATACTGAGTTTCATTTGATTGCGTTCGTATTTCAATTCTTCGTAAATAAGCTCTTCTTGACGGGAAGCCGGGACTCCCTGGAAATCTTGAACAAAGAGGTTCCGGTGAAGGGAATAGACCCGGGCTTTAATTAAGAGTCGTTCTAAAAAATCAGGATTTTCCGGGGGAATGGCATCATAAACCCAATTCAGAAAAGGATAATAGGGACTTTGGGACTGGGGTGTTTTGCACTGGAAAACCCGGGGATACCCTGGAGGGGTTTTGAGAAATTCTAAGATTAAGGGTTGCGTATCCTGGGACGAACTGTAGGTACAGAGAACGGTTTTCGATTTGCCACCCAGGACTTGGGAAAAGACTGACTGGAGGAGGTGCAAGTATTTTTTTTCAACCATAGAGTGAGTTTAGAATGATAAACAGAATCTAGCAATTAAAATCCACCGGTAATTCCTTGTGGAATTGGTAATCCAGGCTTAGTATCCTAATATGAGCCACGATCATTTAGTTTTTAAAACCGTGAACGATGAACTAATTTACGACGCCCGTATTTTTCATCTGAAAAAAAGTCACAGGGTTTCGCCCGAAGGTCAGAATCTGAGTTTTTCCATCGTGGATTCCCCGGACTGGGCCAATGTAATTCCCTTGGTGAAGGATTCTCTTGGTAAGGACGCCTTTCTAATGGTGAAACAGTTTCGCCATGGTTCCGAGCAGATCGTACTGGAATTTCCCGGGGGAATGGTGGACCAGGGGGAGGAGCCATTAGCTGCGGCTTACAGGGAGCTGAGGGAAGAAACCGGCTACCATCCCGGGCAATTGATTAAAATCGGAGAAGTGAATCCCAATCCAGCCTTCATGACCAATACACTCCACAGTTTTGTAGCTTTGGATCTGGATAAGCGGTATGTCCAGGAACTGGATGAGGACGAAAGGGTGGATGTGGAAATCGTCCCGGTGGAGCGGGTCTACCGGGAAATGGGAACCGGGATTTTCAACCATGGGATCATGCTGATCACCCTGTGGTGGTACAGAAAGTGGAAAGACCAGGGAGGCGTTCAAGGGATTACACCATGAGACTTTCGGCGTTCGCCCTTGTATTGACCCTGATTATGCCCTTTAATCTTTGGGGACAGACCTCCCCGGTTTCCAGGAGCCTTCGGATAATGGGAACGGAACTAAAACCCTATACGTGGACCAATGAAAATCTGGAAGTGGTAGGACTACTCCCGGAGTTATTGAAGCGAATTTCTGAAAAACTGGGAAGGCCTGCGGGATATGAATTATTTCCCTGGGCGCGGGCTCAGGTCATGGTTCAGGATGGGGACGCCGACGGGTTCGTGGGAACGATATCCCCTGAAAGAAGCGCTTTTGCGGATCCGGGTTCCGTACCCCTTGTCCCGGTGAATGTCCATGGGTTTTATTTAACCACCAATAAAAAAATTCCAAGCCCTCCCACATTAGAATCCTTTAAAGGTTTGACGGGGGGAGCTATTTTGGGAAATACCTGGGCCATTAACAATTTGCAAAATAAAGGATTTCCCCTGACTTCCGCCAAGGATATGGCCTCGTTAGTTCAAATGTTACTCTTAGGCCGAATTGACTACATCCCTGAAAATGAAATTATCTTGAGGGCCTATTTGAAAGAATTGGGCATCAGGGAAAATGTGGATTCCCTTTTAATTGATAAAACGGCCATGTATCTCTACATAGGTAAAAACTCCCCGTTCCTCCAATTACGCAGGGAGATAGACCAGGCCATCCAGGAAATCCATCTTTCAGGGGAATATGAAAAGATGGAACGGAAGTATCGATAGTTACTAAATTATCAAAACGAATAGGCTTTGTGGCCACCTCTTGGCAGTAAAGGGGTCATTATCCTAAAGTCGGCCTATTGGAGAATTTTATGAAAAAACCGTATTTTCATATTTTTTTAGCCCTGGTGCTTTTAGGGTGTCAAAATGGAGTCCTTCCTCTCGATACTCCAAGACCGTCGAGTGGGGAGGAAGAACAAAACCTTTCCGCAGTGGCCAAGTGGACAAATCTGATGTATAGTTTGAGGGAGGAGGCAGCCCAAACGGCGCTTAAATATTTGCCCCCTCAGGAAGGCTCCACAGGCCGTGCAATCTCAGAAGTGATGGACCTTTCAAAGGTGCTTGATATGTTGCCCCAGGAGTATCCTTCCCTCACAAGAACAGTGATTTCCACCGGTTCCCGAGATATTGAGGCATCGGCTACGGTAACATTGGATCAGGAATGGACAGGCTTGGTGGAAAACTTTAATACCGCTGTGGAGTCCATAGTACCAGACCCAACTTTGGCACTGACCCTACCTCAGGTAACGATTGTGGATGGAAATATCATCATCGAAGGGGATATGGCCATCCCTTTGAATTCCGCCCAAGGGATATTCCTAATTGAATGCCTAAACGCCCAAGCCAGGGGGGAGGATCCTAACCAAGTTGTAGATCGGATTCGAGCGGAGTTACAACCAATAATCGATCAGTTCGGCAGCAATACCAGGGGGCTCACCACCACGGCCTACCAAAGCATTAAGAGTCAGAAGTGGAACTATGGGCGTATTGAATACTGGATGGTTGATATGTCACCTACCCATCAGAAGCTTGTCCGGGCTGCGATGGATGAATGGGAGTTCAAGTCAAAGAAGGTTAAATTCGTTCCCAGGACCCACGACACAGGTGCCTATTGGGCTAGGTTTTGGGGGCAAATTCAGGTCCTGGAAATAAAGGATGTTTCCATGACGAAGCAGGGGCTTGTCAGCGGCGATCGGGACGATCTGGATATGAACGTTTCAAATAGTGACAGCGATTACTTATTCACGGCTAAACATGAACTGGGGCACGTCCTGGGATTGGAACATGAATTTTCCCGGGCCGATCGGGACACCTACGTGGAAAGC
>CAZUXL010000159.1:0-5807 GCA_964624355.1 uncultured Spirochaetales bacterium | reverse complement strand
AATAATTTTTCCAAAAAAAGGCGACCAGTCGACGGGTCGCCTTTTTTTATTTCCCAGGGACTCAAATTTCCTGGTTATTTACCCAGGTGATGAAATTTTGTTCCAAGGTGACCCAATCATTAATGTCTAGAGATTCAAAATCACCACCCTGTGCAAAGCGATAAACTTGGTTTCCCGGATAAGTAGCCAGTAAATAATTATACAGGGCTGTAGCCTCAAAAAGTACCTCGTTGGTGAAATTTTTATAAAAATAATTTGTACTTTCAGTTGCGAGTATTTCCAAGGGTATAAATCGTCCCGCTTTTAGAGAGTTTTTCACTGAACTGATCGTTACTTTTACGCTGGACTTAAGCCCGTCAAATTTCTCCGGCAAGTTTTCCAACTTTGAAGTAATGGCCGTACTCAATCCAAATTTTCCGAGTTCAGTTTTAAATTTTCCTGACAGACTGCTACTCAGTGTGGGAGCTAACAGTCCCCAAGCCTTAGTCCCAGCAGAACAGAATATACGGGAGACAAACTCACCGGCACTCATTTGATTGCCTCGGGTCCCCATGGGTCCAAGATACAGGGTTATGGGTCCCTCCCTGAGGGGGTACTTCATTTCATTGTAAGCTTCCAGACACTCCGGGGATAAATGCCCTGTAGGTTCACAGATCCCCCCATCCAAAAGCTTCCCATAGGCATCTAACAGTCTATCTCGGAGACTTTCCATATCAGCCAGAAAAGTCTCAGCCTTTTCTAACTGTGTCTCTTTAGAAACGTATTAGATGATAAAATTTTTATCCTGGACGACCTGATCCCAGGGCAAGTTGTTTACGGGTGGAATTCGAGATCCGCTGGCATCCAGACGAAGTATGGAATAGAACCATCCATTTCCATCATTTATCACTTCGGGATTGTAGGGGTCATTGGGCCAAACATTATCACTCGACCATGTAGGAGGATTTTAAAGCAGAGACTGTCGGCTGAGCCCCCAACACCGTTAATCCTCCTGCTAAAAGCAGGAAAAACCGAAATAAATGCAAGCCACTCATGGCACAACCCCTTCCCGAGAGGACAGAACTATTTGGGTATATTTTAAGTATATTACTTTAAAGACTAGATTTCTAAAAACGAAGGGTGAAAAAGTGATAGTTCCAGTCCTCTCGGTTTTCCCGTCACCTTCACACCCAACGACGGTAATAAAGCCTAGTTTATGGGATTTATTATTTCAAATTTATTTATTCAACAAACCTGTGACATTATTCTCAAGCTCTGTTGAAAAAATTCTCTCTTTGGGGACAATTCAATCAGGACTTACCTATATAATTATATCTATAAAAGGAGATTTATATGCCCACCGCCCCTCGCTCCAATACCAAAAAAGTGGTAGTGCCACTTCCCGTTTCTGAAGTACTTTTTGACCTAGAGGACCTCATGGTCAGGGTAAAAAAAGCCCAGAGCCTCTATGCTACCTTTTCCCAGGAAAAAGTAGATTTCATCTTCCAGGCAGCGGCTTTGGCTGCTAACCAGGCTAGAATTCCCCTCGCTCAAATGGCGGTGGCGGAAACCCAGATGGGGGTGGTGGAAGATAAAGTAATTAAAAACCACTTCGCATCGGAATTTATTTACAATCAGTATAGAGATGAAAAAACCTGCGGAATTCTCGAACGGGATGCCTCCGCAGGGATCACGAAAACCGCCGAAGGGGTGGGAATTATTGCAGGGGTCATTCCCACGACAAATCCCACCTCCACGGCCATTTTTAAAGCTTTGATTACCCTAAAAACCAGGAATGCCATCATTTTTGCCCCCCACCCCCGGGCCAAGAGATGCACCGTGGAGGCAGCCCGGATTATTAGGGATGCAGCAGTTGCAGCCGGAGCTCCGGAGGATATCATCGCTTGGATAGCCGAACCTTCGGTGGAACTCACCAGCCAATTGATGCATCACAAAAATATAGCCCTCATTCTAGCCACCGGAGGTCCCGGAATGGTAAAAGCGGCCTATTCCAGCGGAAATCCTGCCATTGGTGTGGGGGCAGGAAATACTCCCGCAGTGATTGATGAAACCGCAGATATTGTCACCGCGGTGAATTCCATTATCTTATCAAAAACCTTCGATAACGGGGTCATTTGCGCCAGTGAGCAGACCATCATCATCGTGGAAGCGAAGTATCAAGCGGTCATGGATGAACTCACCGCCCGGGGTGTTTATGTGGCTAAAGGAAAAGAGAGAGAACTCCTAGCGAACACAATCCTGGTAGAGGGAAAACTCAACGGTGCCATCGTGGGTCAGAGTGCGGCAAAAATTGCCCAGATGGCCGGCTTCACAGTACCAGATAAAATAAAAGTCCTCGCCGGTGAGGCCGAAAGAATTGCTGAGGATGAACCCTTCAGCTACGAAAAACTTTCCCCGGTTTTAGGGATCTATAAGGCTAAAGATTTCTACGATGCCACAGAGAAGGCCCGGCTCTTGGTGGAATTTGGAGGGTTAGGTCATACGGCGGTGCTGTATACCGATCCATCCCGTCAGGACCGCATGAATTATTATGCAGAAAAAGTAAAAGTCGGCCGCATTCTTGTAAATATGCCTTCCAGCCAGGGGGCCATTGGTGATATCTACAACTTCCGATTGGAGCCCAGTTTAACCTTGGGCTGTGGAAGTTGGGGTGGCAATTCGGTCTCCGAAAACGTGGGGGTAAAACACCTTCTCAACATTAAAACTACCGCCGAAAGGAGAGAAAATATGCTTTGGTTTAATGTACCTCCCAAGATGTATCACAAATTTGGTTGTCTCGGTTTGGCCTTGGGTGATCTAGCAGGTCGAAAACGAGCGTTCATTGTCACGGACAAACCTCTTTATGATCTGGGGGTCCACGAAAAGGTAACCAAACACCTGGACACCCTGGGTATTGATTGGACCGTCTTTGCCGATGTGGAACCTGATCCCACTTTAGGTACCGTGAAGAAAGGTGTGGAAAGAATGAACTCCTTTCGCCCAGACACGGTGATCGCCTTGGGTGGAGGATCACCCATGGATGCGGCTAAAATAATGTGGGTTATGTACGAACACCCGGAAATTCACTTTAATGACTTAGCTATGCGCTTTATGGACATTCGAAAGAGAATCTACAAGTTTCCTGAAATGGGAAAACATGCGATTCTCGTGACCATTCCCACCACCAGCGGAACCGGTTCGGAAGTTACGCCCTTCGCGGTGGTGACCGATGAAGCCACGGGGAGCAAGTACCCCATCGCCGATTACGCCCTCACACCCCAGATTGCCATTATCGACCCGGAATTGGTGTTAACCATGCCCAAGGGACTCACCGCTGCCGGGGGAATCGACGCCCTGGTCCATAGTTTGGAAGCCATGGCCAGCGTACTTTCTACGGAATACACCAACGCCTTGGCTTTGGAATCCATCCGGATAATTTTTAAATATCTCCCGGATTCCTACAATCACGGGGCTGCGGACCTCAAAGCCAAGGCTAAAGTGCACAATGCGGCAACCATGGCGGGGATGAGCTTTGCCAATGCGTTTCTGGGGATCTGCCATTCCCTGGCTCACAAATTGGGGGCGGAATTTAAGATTCCCCACGGTATTGCCAACGCACTCCTAATTAGCCATGTCATCAGGTACAACGCTGTGGACGTGCCGGTGAAACAGGCTGTATTCAGCCAATACACCCACCCCGAAGCCAAGGCCCGGTACGCCCGGGTTGCGGACCATATCGGCCTGGGAGGAAAGACCATGGAAGACAAAGTGGACCGATTAGTGGCAAAAGTGGAAGAACTGAAAAAAGTTCTAAATATTCCAACCAGCATCCAAGCTTATGGAATCGACGAGGCCACTTTCCTAGCGCAGGTGGATGAATTGGCCGTGAAGGCCTTCGACGACCAATGCACAGGAGCCAACCCCCGGTTTCCCTTAATTGCGGAATTGAAGCAGCTCTACTTGGATGCCTACTACGGAAAGTTTACGGTCTGGGAATAGGTTCAAGTTCGAAAGGTTCAAATCTGACCAGGCCTGAGGGGAAGTCAAATGTGATGACCCCTGCCTGTGCCAAATCGCTTCCAAGCACCCCATTCCAGAAATTGAAGAAATGGAAGGAATTGGGAGAGTTCACGTGTTCCAGGAATACCAGAGATCGGCCATCTAAAAATACTTCCGCTCGCTTGAAGGTATTCCTGTCCTTCCATTGGACTCCAGCCACACCGCCAGAAGGAGCCTGCCCCATTTTATCCGCTTGAATGCCTAGCCTGTTCAAACCTTCGGGGCTGAACCAGGTGCGTGCTGCCCCCGTATCCAGACTGAAAGGAATTTGTTTGGGTGGTAGGCCTGCTTGAAGCACCACGATCGGATCCCCGGCCCAATAAAAGTTCACAGGACCTGATCGTTCCACTTTGGACGGCCTTAAAATGATCTTTTGTTGAGCTGCATCCATTTCCATTACCAGCTGAGAAAGCACAGGCCATCCTACCACCCCATCGAAATCCACCCCGAAAGGTCTAGGGACGATCAGAACCCTGTCGTTTAGAACCTGGAGATTGCCCATCACTTCAGACTTAATTACACCGATCTTTCCTTGGGATGATAAGTCATTGCTACTTTCGACTGTCAAATCCAAACCGGCAAGGGGTTTGATGCCTGCTCTCTGGGCGGCATCAGCATACAGTGCTGTGGTTTCAGCCCCTGTATCCAAAATCATCCTCATGGGTGATCCATTGACCATGACCTCCACCACCGGGTGGAACTTCATGGATAAACCAATGAGCCCCCCCAGGGAAAAACCCTTGGGGGGCAACCAAGCCAGCACAGCCTTTGAGTCTGACCATTCCAGAGTCCGAGGTGAACTTGTGGCCAGTTCACCCAGGACCCGGAGTCTTTCCTTTTCTGCAGCTTCTTCCACTGGTGTGGTCCTGGCTAGATATTCAAAAACCCGCCCGGAAGGAAATGGTTGGTCTGTCATTTTCTCTAAAAGAGATCTGAAAATGGTCCTAGGAATTTCTGGAGATCGGGATAAATTATCCCCCTCTATCAACAGATCCACAGCCCTATTCCAGTCCTGATCCTGGCAAGCCTTGAGGGCATCGTTAATCAGTTTTTCAAAATCCGGTCGATCCGTTAAAGTTATGGTAAGAGCGATGTCCCGGTCGATGGATTCTGAAGTCAGGGAAGCCCCAGCATTTACTGGAGGTTTTAGTGTACTGCACGAAAATACCCCTAGAAATAGAATCAAAATCCATATATGAAAAAGATAACCAGGTTGAAATCGAAAACTAAACTTGACCAAGGTAGCACCTCCTGAGGCATACTTCTTTTTTTCCGTCTCTTGTGACCTCGGATCAATCATAGCATTTTTATGTTATTAGGGGTGAGCAGTTTCCGTGGCCAATGGTCAGTAATTAATTTCCGTTTGACATCTCTTGAAATCTGCTGAATAATTAGCAGATTCTTAGGAGTTTATGAATGCTTAAAATTATACCCTTGCTTTTATTTCTACTTACTTGGGGCTTATCAGCCCAGGCCACTTTGATCACAGAAACCAATACAGGTCCCCAATTTATCAAGTACATGGTGGAGTCCAAAGCGGTGGCTGATAATAAAATTGGAAATGTGACCCAGCTCGCCCTCCATGTGGTTCTGCCCCTGGATTACAAAACCTCGAACCTCCGGTATCCCGTGGTTTACTTTCTTCACGGTCACGGGGATACCCCGCAAGGGGTGCGTAATTGGTTAGCCCTCCTCAATAAAGCTTTCGAAGGTCGCCAAGGATTTATTCTGGTGGGAGTGGAAGGGAAAAATAAACTCCAAGGGGGTTT
>CAZUXL010000158.1:0-5858 GCA_964624355.1 uncultured Spirochaetales bacterium | reverse complement strand
AAAGCAGCCGTTTTGACGGCTGCTTTTTTGATAATTATCCGATAATATGAATATCATGATATTCCGGATCTCTAAAATTCCCTTACTCCTTCTAGTTTTCCTTATGGGTAACACTGTTCTAAGCTTCACTCAAGACACAAATCAACCTTCTTGGGTCCTTTACGGAAAAGGATTGAGAGCCTATGAAGAAAGGGTTTTTGACCAAGCTCTTCTTTACTTTCGTGCGGCCATCAAGAAAAGGGGAATCTTTCCTGAAGCCGAGATTATGGTTGCCCGGTCCTTGGGGATTGGGGGTGACAACACCATTAAGCAAAGACAATTGGAAAAAGCCTATGAACAGAAAGATTTGCTGGATAATCCCAACGATAAATATGTGATTCTTTATGAATTAGCAGACTTGGCGTCTCAGGAAGTGGGCCCCGATGGGGAAAAAATAAAGCAAAAAGAAAAGAACTTTTTATTAGAAATTTTGAATGACGATAAGGTATTTCAAAAAGCTGAATCTGAGAATCTCTTAGGCGCCTATAATAAATCCCTCTTGGATAGAAGTGTTCAACCTCTAGGATTGGATAAAATCTTGACTTTATACCGGGATAAGTTGACTTTTTCCCTCGAGGCTCATAAAAGACTAGCTCGTATTTATTTTGATGCTGGGGCTTATAATAAAAGCTTAAACCACTCCCTCATGATTTTTATCAGTTTCTATACCGAGTTAACCCAAAGATATTTGGACTTTGACCCGTCCTTTAAATATACGGGGCTTCGGGATTTTCATGAAAAAATATTTGTGGACTTGAGTTTATACAAACCCTTTCTTCAATTTATAGCCCAGGCAGGGATTCTGGATAATCTAGAACTAATCTCCAGTTCTCTTGATAATATATCCCAGCGCCTGAACCAGGCCCCGGAAGATTTTACTAAATTTTACACCTATTTAGGTTTTTCCGCAGCACAGGAGCTCCAAGCACAATTGAAAGAAAGATCGATGGAAATTATTTCCTTAAGACAGGATCTCATTCGAAGACTTCTTTCCAGGGATATGGTTTTAGAAGGTCTAATGTAATCTCCATATTCCCAAACCTGGAATTTTCTCTAAAATATTAACAATCTCTCAACAATTATTTAATTTGACAAATTACTAATTTCACTGTTAAATAATGTCGACGAGTAAGTAAAGGAGATTCACCATGGCTCGAGACATGATGCCCGCAGGAAATAAACGATGTTACGCCTGTATCCAATGGGAAGGTACGAGAACATATTTAAGAGAAAAAAAACAGATAAAGGTTGATCCTCACGATTCTGGGAATTGTCTGATATTTAAAATTAAAAAATTGGGTAGTGGGACTTGTGAACACATGGAACCGTTAAAATAAGTCTAATGTAAATCAGCATTCCTTTCGTACATCCAGGGAAAACCCTTGCTCAAGTAAGTAATTTACTTTAAATTCCACCCATGGATAAGCTCATTATCAAGGGTGCACGGGAACATAATTTAAAGAATATTGATCTGGAACTTCCAAGGGATAGTCTTATAGTCATCTCTGGGAAGTCAGGTTCCGGAAAATCCTCCCTTGCTTTCGATACGATTTTTGCCGAAGGGCAAAGACGATATGTGGAATCCCTAAGTGCCTATGCACGGCAATTTTTGGGCCGGATGGACAAGCCGGATGTGGACTATATCGAAGGACTCTCGCCAGCGATTTCCATTGAACAAAAAACCACCCATCGAAATCCCCGTTCCACCGTGGGTACAGTCACGGAGATTTATGATTATTTCCGTTTGCTTTACGCCAGAATTGGGGTTCCCCACTGTCCTTCCTGTGGGAAGCCCATAGTTTCCCAGACCATAGACCAAATCGTAGACAATGTTTTTCAAAAAACTCCTGGATCAAAACTGATGCTCATGGCTCCTGTGATTAGGGGGAAAAAAGGAGAACACACTAAAATCCTGGCTGATGCTTTGAAATTGGGTTACCAGAGGGCTCGGGTCGATGGGGTATTGGTCTCCTTAGAAGATGAATTGAATCTAGATAAAAAGAAAAAACACAGTATTGAAATTCTCGTGGACCGGGTCATCCTAGGTCCAGATGAAAAACAGCGTATTTCCGAGGGGTTGGAAGCCTGTCTCAAATTGGCGGAAGGGTTGGCTGTGGTGGTTCAAAAACAGGATGACGGTCCTGAAACAGAGGCTATTTATTCTGAAAAAGCCACTTGTGGGGAATGCGGGATCTCCATACCCGAGTTGGAACCCAGACTTTTTTCCTTTAATAATCCCTTCGGAGCTTGTCCTGAATGTTCTGGCCTGGGTATGACCTTAGAATTTGATCCCCATTTAATCATTCCTGATCCAACATTGAGTTTTAATGAGGGGGGAATTCTCCCCTACAATCCAGAGGCTGCTTGGAACCGGAGTTGGTTTGAAGCCTTGGCTAAACATTATAAATTTTCCCTGGATACACCAGTAAGAGACTGGCCTAAAAATGTGTATAAGGCTGTGATGTTTGGGTCCGATGATACGATCGATGTGACCTACGAAAATAAAGCGGGCACCGGAAAGTACGAATATTCCTCCCATTACCGGGGTATTCTCAAAGATCTGAAACGTCGTTATTTGGAAACTACCTCTGAGGGGATCAAAGACTGGCTGGAAAAGTACATGACCCAAAAGCCCTGTGGGGTCTGCCAAGGAAAACGGCTCAAACCTGAAGCTTTGGGTGTCACTGTGGCGGGGGTCAATATTTATGATATGACTTTGAAAACCGTGGGGGATTCCCTGGAGTTTTTTAAATCCATTAAATTGAGTCCGACAGAGAAAAAAATATCCGACCAAATTTTTAAGGAAATCACAGCCCGACTTCACTTTTTAGAGTCAGTGGGATTGGATTATCTTAATTTGGAGAGAAAAGCAGGAACTTTGTCCGGGGGGGAAGCCCAGAGGATTCGCTTGGCGACCCAAATCGGCAGTTCCTTGGTGGGGGTCCTGTATATTTTGGACGAACCTACCATTGGCCTCCACCAGAGGGATAACGAAAGACTGATAAATACCCTTAAACATCTCCGGGATATTGGAAATACCCTAATTGTGGTGGAACACGATGAACAGACAATTCGCACCGCTGATTATATCGTGGACCTGGGACCAGGTTCGGGAATTCATGGGGGCGAGGTCATAGCCCAGGGAACCCTGGATGAAATTTTATCGAATCCAGATTCCATCACGGGACAGTATCTCACGGGGGCGATTAAAATTCCCCATAGACCTCAGAGGAGACCTGGAAAGCCTCAATGGTTGGAAGTTCTAGGAGCTAAGGAACACAACTTAAAAAATATCTCAGTGAAATTTCCTCAAGGCGCCCTCTCGGTGATAACCGGGGTTTCCGGATCGGGAAAGTCCACACTTTTGCAAGACATCCTTCAACCAGCTCTTTTGAATGTGATGAATGGAAGTAATCTAAGCGTGGGCATCCACAAGGAGATCCGAGGATTAGAAGGTTTGGATAAACTGATTTCCATCGACCAGAGTGCAATTGGACGTACTCCCCGGTCTAATCCTGCGACCTATACCGGTCTCTGGGGTCCCATAAGGGAACTATTTTCCACCTTACCCGAATCAAAAGCTCGGGGATATAAGCCCGGCCGTTTTAGTTTTAATGTGAAAGGAGGTCGGTGTGAAAATTGTGAAGGTGACGGATCCATCAAAATTGAAATGCACTTTCTTCCGGACGTTTATGTAACCTGTGACGTGTGCCAGGGAAAGCGGTTCAACAGGGATACTTTGGATGTGAGATACAAGGGTAAAAATATCCATGAAGTTTTGGAAATGCCTGTGGATGAGTCCTTGGATTTTTTTATTCATCATCCCGCCATCAGAAATAAACTCGAAACCTTGGAAAGCGTAGGTTTGGGATATTTAAAACTAGGCCAGTCGGCCCTCACTCTCTCCGGGGGGGAAGCACAGAGGGTGAAACTATCACTGGAACTCTCAAAAAGAAGTACCGGAAAAACCGTCTATTTAATAGATGAACCCACCACAGGTCTTCATTTTGCCGATGTGAAGCAGTTAGTGGAGGTTCTACACCGGCTGACGGATCTGGGAAATACGGTTATACTCATCGAACATAATCTGGATGTGATTGCTCAGGCCGACTGGATCGTAGATCTGGGGCCTGAAGGGGGAGCACGGGGAGGGCAACTGGTAGTTCAGGGGACTCCTGAAACAGTGGTCAAACACCCGACATCCTACACGGGAATGTTTCTTAAGGACGTATTGGAGAAGTGAACCGACATTTACTATTTTTAGTTCTCTTATTCATACCTGGTAATTCATGGTCTCAGGAACTCCCCCCAACCCCTCCAATTGCACTGCAGGAGGAGGAAAAAAATACCATTCCTCTCCCTTCCGTTGAACCGGAAGATCTCATAAAAACAACCATGGCCCAAGATATTGCCTCTGGGGATTATTATCAACTTCTATCCTGGGTAAAATCCTTAGGGTTGGATTCCTCTGGCGGCGTAGCGGACCTTCGTACCCGGCTTTATGCCCATTTCAAAGTCACCCCCTTAGCCTCAGGCGCCGAATCTGATCAAACTATTACGATTGAAACCGCCTACGGTACAAAATATTTTACCATCGAAAAAGTGGATGAAAATTATATCCGATTGACCGGTGGGGTCTCTCTGAATCTGAGGGATAATAAACAAAAAGTAGATCATCACATTACGGCGGATGAAATACTGTTTAACCAAACAAAAAATAATATGACCGCCCGAGGTCGGGTAGTCTATAAAATGGTAAAAGATGGGACCAATGAGACCTTTCGCGGTGATAGTTTAAGTTTTAATTTAGATGACTGGAAGGGGATTTTTTACGACGGAGTCACCTCCCGCAAGCGTTCGGTCAGTGGAAGTGAACTGGATTTTAATTTCGCTGGGGATACAATTAAAAGAAATCAGAACGACATGGTGGTGATGGAGCAAGGGGTTATCACGTCCAGCATCCCCTCCAGCCCCTACTATCGAATTCAAGCGGAAAAAATTTGGGTGATGGCCCCAGGTGAGTGGGGCTTATTCAACGCCGTACTCTACGTGGGGAGAATTCCCATGTTTTATTTTCCTTTCTTTTATCAACCTGGGGATGAGATGTTCTTTAACCCTGTCCTCGGCCTCCCTACAAAACCGGATAGGAGAGGTTCCTACCTCCAGACCACAACTTATCTTTTGGGAACTAAAAAAAAGGATGCCTCGCCATTAAGTTTTCTACAAGTGGATGAAGGGGGAACAACGGGAAACAAGACGGAAATCCGCGGACTGTATCTGGTAAAACCCGCCACATCCGCTGGTATCCCACCGCAAAAACCAGAATCCAAAGACGATTTAATGAAAATCATTGTGGATATTTATTCCAACCTGGGAGCTTACGCCGCCTGGGAAGGTTCATTAAGCAACTTGGGTCCGTTGAAAAAGATCACCTTCCTTACGGCTATGGCTGCCTCTGTGAACGTATATTCTGTGGGGACTGGTTTTTCACCATTTTCCACGGGAAGTTTTAAAGCAGATCAGCCCTTATGGAATCAGTTGCAGCGAAATGAATCCTATTTTTTCAATTACCCCATACCCTTTCGACTCGCTCTAGAATTGGGTATGGATACGGACTGGGTAAAACTTAATTGGGAGTATTACTCCGATCCTTTTATGTCTTCGGATTTCCGAGATAGGACAGAAAATTTCTCCATGTTCAGTCTCATTGGTTTTGGTGCCAAAAGTACCACGGTAAGTGAAAAATCCAGTTTATACTGGAAAGCAGAATTTATATTATCCCCCTCCTTGACGTTTTTAAGTCCATGGATAAAGACCCT